>JBDNAW010000075.1:0-41459 GCA_039768255.1 Akkermansiaceae bacterium
GATGTTTTTTCAAACCAAGTCTAGTCCTTCGAGGACTTCGGATCGAGCGCGTCACGCAAGCCATCTCCAAGGAAGTTAAAGGCGAAGAGGGTGAGGGAAAAGATCACCGCTGGTATTGCGAGAACAGTTGGTTCAGTTTCAAGGAAGTTCGCACCCTCTTGAATAAGCTTCCCCCAAGAGGAGTTCGGAGGCTCGATACCGAGACCGATAAAGCTGAGGGTCGCCTCATAGAGAATAAAGCTCGGAATGGTCAGGGTTGCATAGATGATGACTGGCCCGAGCATATTTGGCAGAATGTGGCGGAAAAGGATGCGCTTGTGACTGAGGCCAAGCGAGTGGGCCGCTTCCACGAATTCTTGTTTTGCTAATGAGGCGGCCGAGGAGCGCACAATACGCCCCATTGAGAGCCAGCCAAACCCGGCGATCGCTAGGGTGAGGGGAACGAGGTTGGCAAAGCGGAGGACGGAATTGTCATTCAACCCCCAGTCATCGATGAGAAATTTGGCGAGTTCATCGACATGTCCGCTGATGATCTCGCGAAAAAGAATAACAATGATGAGAAAGGGCATTGCCAATAAGCCGTCCACGATCCGCATCATGATATTGCCGACGCGACCACCAACGTAACCGGCGATTCCTCCATAGATTACACCGATCGTTACGGTGAGGACGGTGGCCATAATTGCGACGAGCAGGGAAATTTGCCCGCCTTGGAGCACCCTCATGAAGATATCGCGCCCCAGTTGGTCGGTACCGAGAATTCCTTTTTCGCCGATTCCGGAAAAGCGGTTTGAAAGGTCCTGTTGATTTCCATCGAGCCCAGACCAGCTGAGGATTGGAGCGAGAATGAAACAAAGGAAAAGGATGATGATCACGATGCTTCCTCCCAGTATTGCAAGCTTGTTTTTCTTTAGCCGAATGTAGGCGTCTGCCCAGAGGCTGGTGCCTTTTTCAGTCATCGTTTCCTCTGTGTGAGGAGGCTGTGTAGAAGTTTTCATGGTGGACTAGGAGTGACGAAGTTTGGGGTCCATGAAGATAAGGACGAGATCGGAGAGGAGATTTGCGATGCCCATCAGGATGCCGTAAAAAAGCACGAGGCCGAGGACGAGGTTGTAATCCTTAGAGGTGATTCCGAGTACGAAATGCTGCCCCATACCCGGCACTAGGAAAATGGTCTCAACCACAAATGATCCAGTGATGATCGCGGCGAAGGCTGGCCCGAGGAAAGTCACGGCGGGCATGAGCGCGGGCCGGAGGGCGTGCTTGGTAATGATCTGTAAGCGGGGGACTCCTTTTGCGCGGGCCGAGCGAATATAGTCTTGTGAGAGCACATCGAGCATGCCGCCGCGGGTGAGGCGGGCGAGATAAGCTGCAACGCCAAAGCAGAGGGTGATGGACGGTAGGATAATATCCGAGGAACGACTCCAACCTGCCACATTGAGCCAGTTTAGAGGTAAGGCAAAAGCGAGCTGGAAAATGGGCCCAAGGACGAAGGCGACAACACAAATTCCAGCCATCGCGATAACCATTGCTAGGTAGTCTTGCCATTTATTATGGAAGAGGGAAGCGATGACTCCGAGAGGAATTCCTAGAGCCATTCCGAGGATGAGGGAGAGCGCACCCAGTTTCAGCGAGACCGGAAAGGACTCTGCGATCAAAGTTGAAACTTTACGTCCTTTCATGGCGAGCGAGTCACCGAAGTCTCCTTGAAAAACATTTCCCCAATATTTTAAATATTGAACTGGAAGAGGTTTATCAAGACCGTAGTACGCTTCAAGCGCGGCTTGTTCCTCGGGGGTCGTGGCTTTTTCACTGGCAAAAGGGTTACCGGGAATGGCGCGAACAGCGAAGAAGGTGAAGGTCACTAGCAGAAAGACAACAACGGTCGTCTGCAGCAGGCGGCTTAGGATGGTGCGTAGCATGGCAATAAAAGATTATTTCGGTTCGAGACTCAGGTATTTGAAGGGATGGTTATCCAACAGGAGAGGGTGCCAACCTTTCACCTCCGGCCGGAGTAGGTAGTTCCTAGTATACCAATAGATGGGAAGGACAGGGGTATCTTCAAGGAGGCGTCGCTCGGCCTCGGAAAGGATTTTCATCCGAGTAGGAACATCGGCCGTGTTTTCAGCTTTTTTAAGGAGGTCTTCAAATTCTTTGGAACTCCAGCCGGTGTTATTATTTCCACCTCCGCTGATCCACATTTCGAGAAAGGTGGTGGGGTCAAGGTAATCACCAATCCAGCCAGAGACTGCTAGATCGTAATCATAGTCATACTGCTTCTGAAGGTAGGTCGTCCACTCGCGCTGGGTGATGCGAACGCGGATGCCTAGGTGCTCTTCCCACATCGCTTGCAGTGCTTCTGCTTCGCGGAGTGCGGAATCAGAATTCGTGGTGAGAAGTGAGATTTCAGGGAAGGAAGAGGTGGACTCGTAGCCGGACTCGGCGAGGAGCTTCTTGGCCTTATCGGCATCAAAGTGGATGATATCCGGGACGTCATAGAGGCCGAACTTCGGCACAATCCCAGAAGCGGGCTGCTGACCACCAAGGAGGATTTTCTCGCAGATGGCCTGTTGGTCAATGGAGATGGCGAAGGCGCGACGGACCTTTGGGTTATCAAATGGAGAGTTTTTTGTATTTACCCGTAGGAAGCGAACTCCGACGTATGGCTCCTGACGAAATTGGTCGGGGTATTTTTTCTTCGCCATGGGGATGAGTTCAGAGGGGACGGTGTAAGTGACGTGAATTTGGTCATCCCCATACATACGAGTCTCGGTGTAGTAGTTTTTGATCGGGAGATACCGGATCCCGTTGAGCGAAACGGTCTCTGCATCCCAGTAGTGGGGATTGCGCTCGACCTCTAGAATGTGGTTGGTCCGCCAAGTCTTCAGTTTAAATGGTCCATTCGAGACGAGATTTTCGGGGCGAGTCCAAGGAGAAGAGAACGCCGTATTAATTTTACCATGCTGTAACACGAGGTGCTCGGGCACGGGATACCATGTGTAGTGTTTGGTCAGCTCGGGTAGGAAGGGGACTGGGCCACGTAGCTTGAGGCGGAGCGTATGATCATCGGTCGCCTTGACGCCGACCTTGGCTTGGTCCCAAAGGTTAGGTTTTCCCGCTTCGTGATGGGCGATGATTCGCTCTAGGACAAGCTTGCGGACATTGGTGGGAATCTCGTCGACCCAATAAATAAGGTCCGGTTGTCCGAGTACCATTTTGAGCTGTTCATTGGAGAGCTTGTCGATTCCCTTGGCATTGAGAACGATCTTTTTTTCGGTGGTTCCAAGATGATTAAATTCTTTCTCGGCGATGGCCTTGAAGTCGACCGCCTCGCCCTCAGCAAGGTAGGGGCGGAATTTTTCAAGATCTTCTTCCTTCAGTTCGGAGAATGTTTGATCGGCAAAACGAGAAGGTTCGATCTTATGATCACCACCGAAGTTGGCTTTTTCAAGGACCTCCCAAGGGACCGGGAAGTTGGGGTCGTTCCCGCATAGGATTTTACCAAAGTGACTGCGGTGATAGGCTTCACCATTTTCGAGGAAATAGAGCATCTCGCTGTACTTCGCTGGCCAATTGGGATCGGGTGAGAGCAGGCGCCGATAAGAAAACACAAAGTCGTGAGCGGTGACGGTTTTACCATCAGACCATTTTGCCTCAGGGTTGAGATTAAAGGTCCACTGGGTGAAGTCTTCGGAAGGCTCCCAAGTCGTCGCCACGCCGGGCAATGATTCCCCGTTCTTAGATGGGTGTTCAGTGCAAAGTCCCTCGAAGAGGGCTCGGATGATGTTTGACTCTAGGACACCGGAAACGAGGTGAGGGTCCAGACCCTTTGGTTCGTTACTATTTCCTACGATGAGGATTCCATTTTCGTTAGCCTCAGCGACGTCTGAAGTCCGTTCGCACGCGGTGAGAAGAAGGCCTAGACTCAGTAGAAAGATTCCTGAAATTCGCACAACGGAAATCTGGCTCATATTGAAAGCAGAGGAAATCGATTTTTTTCGATTTATCAAAGCGGTGTGCAAGGAAAGATGCTTTCGCTTTTGCCAAGGCCGGAGTCATCCGCTATCACGCGGCCCGTGAAAATTTGTGTCGTCGGAAAAGGTGGTCGTGAGCATGCGTTGATTCGTTCTCTGAAAGAGTCTCCTGGTGCACCGGAGGTGTTCTGCTTTCCTGGGAGTGAAGCGATTCATGAGATTGAGGAAGCTGGAACGGTGGATGCGCGTGATTTGGACTCGTTGATTTTATGGATGAGTTCCAATTCCATCGATCTTTGTGTGGCTGGCGAGGAAAGTTACCTCGTGACAGGCGAAGGTCTCGCGAATCGTTGTGCCGCCGCTGGAATCCCTTGTTGGGGGCCTCCATTTGCTGGAGCGCAGATGGAAGCATCCAAAGAATTTGCGAAGGAGTTCATGCAGCGTCACCGTATTCCGACTGGAGATGCGGCTGGGTGTGCCACTGCTGATGAAGCTCGCGTTGCGATAGGTGGAAAGTATCCCACCGTTTTGAAATTCGATGGTCTTGCGGCTGGAAAAGGGGTCGCGGTTTGTCCTGATGAGGTTTCGGCTGAGGAGTTTCTCAAAGAGGTGATGGAAGAGCGCCGGTTTGGGCCAGGCCGTCTTTTGGTTGAGGAATGTCTTGTGGGGCCTGAGATTTCTATTTTCGCAGCTGTCAGCGGACCAGAGTATTTAATTTTGACTCCTGCTCGCGACTACAAGCGGATCGGAGAAGGAGACGAAGGTCCAAATACCGGTGGCATGGGTGCAGTCGCGAGTCGTCAATTGGCTGATCCTGAATTGATGAAGCGCATCGAGGACGAGATTGTCGCTCCAACGGTTGCTGGTCTTGAAAAAGATGAGCTGAATTATAAGGGCTTTCTCTACTTCGGTCTGATGTTGACGGAAGCAGGACCTAAAATTATCGAATACAACTGTCGTTTCGGTGATCCCGAGTGCCAGGCGGTGATGCCACTCATTTCTGGCGACCTCGCGAATTTCTGCCTCGATGGGGCAAAAGGGAATCTCAAGCCGGAGCTCCTCAGTTTTAATGAAGGCTGGAGTGTCTGCTGTATTCTCGCTTCCGCAGGATATCCCGAAAGCTCACGCGCAGGTGATGTTATTAGTGGCCTGGGAGATGTCGATGATGCTCGTATTTATCACGCCGGAACGAAGAAACAGGATGGCGAGTGGGCTACCAATGGCGGCCGTGTTTTAGCAATTGTAGCCGGCGGAGAAACTCGAGAGGAAGCGGTTGCGAAAGCTCATGCTGAGGCTGCGAAAGTCACCTTCGATGGTTCACAGCGTCGAGCTGACATTGGGATCATGCATTTCTAAGGCCCGAAGAGAGCGTGCTTGGATCTCTGGGGCGTTCCTCAAAGTGTGAATAACTCTGAATGTGAGTTATTTGGGAATTACTGTGAACTAGACCGAGTTGACTTCGTGCTCAGGATCCCTTTGGCCTCACCCAAGAGAAAAAGGGAGCCTGTGAGCAAGATGGGAATATCCTGCGAGGAGAGCTCTGTTAACGCGTTATCCACAGAGTTGTGCACAGTGTAGGGGGTGTCTCCGATGAGAGGAATGAGAGCTTCTGAATCAAGAGAGCGAGGTGAGTTGATCGGGACAAAATGGAAGTGTTCTACGATTTCACTGAGAATCTCTAGGACAGCGCTTGTGTCCTTATCTTCGACTGATCCATAGATGATGCGCGTTTTTTTGCTTTTAAACTCCTCTTTCCAGGTTTCGACGAGGGCGATGGCTGCGTGAGGATTGTGAGCAGCATCGAGAATGAGAGGACCGTTTTCTCGATTGATGCGCTCGAATCGGCCCGGCCAAGAGATTTTGGCAAGGGCATGTTGGACGATATCGTAGCTGAGGTGATAGCCCGCCGCGACCATCGCCTCACAGGCTAAAGAGGCATTGTGACGTTGGTGTTCACCGGCGAGTGCAATGGGATAGCCTAGAAGAGGCTGGGTCACAAATTCGAGAGGCGCCTGTGTCTGATTGGCGTATCGTTCGATCTCTATTTGGGCTTCGGGTGGCTGTTTTGCCGAGAGGAGAGGCTTTCCTTTTACGGCGATGCCCGCTTTTTCTCCGGCGATTTTGGTGAGGGTATCGCCGAGCCACTGCGTGTGATCAAGTGCGATAGGAGTGATGACACAGACATCGGCAGGAACGGCGGTGGTGGCATCGAGGCGGCCACCCATTCCGGTTTCGAGTGCGATGAGCTCGCAGCCGCTTTCGCGAAAATGACGCATAGCGAGTGCAAGAGTGAGCTCGAAAAAGGTGGGGTGTGGGTCCCAATCGGCAACGAGATGACGTAACTCGGTGAGAAGTTGCGCGCAGCGCTCCTCGGTGATCTCGGCGCCGGAGACGCGGATGCGCTCGCGGTAATCGATAAGGTGGGGAGAGGTAAACAGGCCAGTGCGCAGCGCGAGGCCGCGACCGAGGGAGTCGATCATGGCGCAGGTTGATCCCTTGCCATTTGTCCCCGCGACGTGAATCACCTTGGTAGTGTGCGCCGGGAAGGCGAGGAATTCGCGCAGGAGTCGGCGTGGAGCTTCGAGCCCGAGTTTAATCCCAAAGAGCTGGGTTGAGTAGAGCCAGTCGATCGCTTCGCGATAATTCACGGCGTTGATTTACACGGTTTTCTGCCAAGGTCCAGTGACGGCGAGGGTGTATCCAACGCTCTGCATGTTGACGAACATGGTCGATCCGTCGGGGCTGAAGCAAGAGCCTGCGAATTCGCTACGATTAAGTGCATTTCGGGCGATGTTGTAAATCTTCCCATCTTGGGTGACGCCGCGAACGTGTGGGGTGTTCCCTTTGTGCTCGGCGATCAGGTCTTCACAGACGACGAGGTCTCCCCATGGAGTAGCGCAGATGTTGTCGCCATTAGTGAGGAGGTCGGCAGATTCTGGCTGGAGAAAAAGCTCGAGCGTGTCCGGTTGGCTTGCTTTGCCTGAAGGGGTGAGTTTGAAAATTTGGCCTTGGGCTTCTGGTCCGCCGTTGGTGCAGCAGATAAACATGGAGCCATCGGTCCACTGTATGCCTTCACCACGAGCGAAACGGGCAGCACCTTTATCGAAGCCACGGTAGCGGAGGTCGTTCTCAGGTGCGTCGGTGCGGGACATAGTGATCCATTCGGCTTTCATTTGCTCACCTTCTTTGACGGTCTGAGGCTGACCTTTAAAGTTCCGGAGGTCTGCTGATTTTTGACCGACGATGGCGAGAGCTTGCAGTTTGCCTTTGGTGAAGTCGCGAGGTTTTTCAGGGACGAAGCGGTAGAAGAGTCCGTCGCCCATGTCCTCTGTAAGGTAGATGATTCCGGTGCTGGGGTCGACGGCGATTGCTTCGTGGCGGAAACGCCCGAGCTTTTTGAGTGCGACTGCTTTTTGGAGTTTTCCGTCATCGGATGCTGTCACTTCGAAACAGTAACCGTGATCACGACCGCGATCGCTTGTGAGATCGGCTGGCTCTTCACAGGTGATCCAAGTGTTCCAAGGCGTGGCTCCACCGGCGCAGTTACGGTCTGTGCCGCTCAGAGAGAGGAATTCACGGAGGACTTCGCCGGACTTAAGATCATAGACGATATTTGTAGTTCCACCAACGTGGGGAGGCTCTTTACCTCTGCCGGGATCGTAAGATAGTTTAGAGTCGAGTTCCCTTGGGAATTTCGCCTCAGGGAAGGGGCTTTGATTTTGAGATCCTATTCCAAGTTCGTGGTTTCGGATAAGAATGACGGTGTTCTCGCGGCCTGGGAAACAGGCCATGCCGTCAGGCATTCCGGGAACCTTGTAGCCGTCGCTCATGGTGGCGCCTTTTTTAGAAATGATGTTGTATCTGAAGCCTTTCGGGAGATCGAGGATGCCATTGGTATCGGCTACGAGAGGACCGTAGGGCTCAATGACGCGTCCCGCGGTCTGGGCGTGCAGGTATTTTTGAAGGCCAAGGAAGCCAGCGGTAGCCGCTGCGGAAGTAGAGAGAAAAGTGCGTCGTTCCATATACAGAGGATTCTTTCTCTAAATACGGAATCTGCAAGCGGACCTTTACGGATTTTAACAATCTTTTTGCGGTTGCTCTAGCCGCGCATCAATGTGAGGACGATGACGCGCTTTGCTTTGCCAGTTTTAAGAAGGACTTTTGTGCATTCGTGAGCAGTGGCTCCCGTCGTGAAAACATCATCGATGAGGAGGATTGTAGCGTCTTTGATTTCAGGGAGTTGTTTAGGTCGAATGAGAAAGGCTCCTTTGAGATTGGTGAGGCGCTCCTTGCGAGTGAGGCAGGTTTGCGTCTGTGTATGGCGAGTGCGCTTGAGGACGGGGGAAAGTGGGAGTCCGGAGAGTTTGGCGAAGCTTTGGGCAATTTCGTAAGCTTGGTTCCCTTGGCGTTTCTGCTGTCGATGCCAATGAAGTGGAACCGGAACGAGCAGAGTGTCAAAAGGGAGGTTTTTCAGACGAGAATCGTTTTCAAGGGCTTCAAGGAGAAAGCGAGCAAGGGTATCCGAGAGGAAAAAGCGACGTCGATATTTGAGCGAATGAACAAGCTTCCGAGCACCGAGAGAGGCTCCAAGCGGGGAGCGGGCAAATTCAAAGGCGAGGTCAATTTGATCGCAATTTGGACAGGTGAAACTCTCGTCAATCTGTCCTGAGAATTCTTCTCCACATTTCTGGCAAAAGGGATCGTGAATACGGGGCAGACTTTCGGAACAGGAGTCGCAGAGGGGAAGTCCTTCTTTTTGGAGCTTACCGCAGAGTTCACAAATTGGAGGAAAGATGAGGTCGAGCAAGCGACGGATCATTTTTCAGGCTTAGGAGGCTTCTGGGAATCAATATTCGCGGTCTCTTCACAGGTGTTGGCTTGTTTAGGATAAAACCTTTGGACATAGAAAGCGACGAATGCTCCGGTGATGGCGAGAGTTACCAAAGGAACAATTCCTTCAGTGACCTTATGCCCCATGTAAATATCGAACTCTGCTGGGAGGTCGGGGCGACGAGCGGCGAGACCTTTAAACATCTTCAGGGTAAAGACCCATCCGGCGTGCAGTCCGATGGGAAGCCAAAGGGAAGCGGTGCGATAGCGCGCGTAGCCTAGAATAAGCCCGACGAGGAAGAGTGCGGCGAATTCGTAGAGTAGAGCTTGTGGCTCTAGGAAGCGAGCGCCGATGAGTTGAAGCATTTCAAAGCCAGCCGTTATTGAGGTAGGGTCGCTCACTTGCGCTCCGGAAGGAGGCTGTAAGAAGTGAACTGCCGCGAAGAGGAATGAGAGCGAGATTATTGCAAAAGTTGGGCGAAAGGCGCGCAGGAAGATACCGAGAAGGGCGCCTCGGAAGAGTAGTTCCTCGATGACAGAGGCGGCAATCGCTGGAGTAATCGCTTTTTTTACAAAGTAGAGAGCGGAGTCTCGGGTGAGGGGGGTAGACCAGTTAAACCAATTAAAATAAAAAAGGAGCCATGACATCGCAAGGAATAGGCCTGAGGCGAGAAGAAATCCGGTGAGAAGCTGGAGAATACCCCACCGTGGCGATTGAAGCGGCTGTCCCATGGCGGGTGCGATTGCTTCAGGCGGGAGATAGACGGACCAGGGGGTGTCTTTGAATTTCCGAGGGTCGGTGCGGAGGCGGAGCGAGTAGATAAGCGGAAAGAGAAGGATGACCGCAGCGAGCATAAGGGCGCGCTTAAAATAACGGGTGAATTCGGCGTCTTGAGCCTTTTGAGCCAGCCACTTAAGTTCATCTGCGGTATCTTTTGTGAGGACAACGGCGGCAAAACCTTTCCCAATTTCATAAAGGGGCGAGGAGATCAGAGCAGCAAGCACGAAAGATCCCAAGATATAAGCGAGGACTTTGGCGACATCGGCAAGGGCGGATTTTTGCACGGGCAATAACCTAACGCGATTTTTGGTAAGAGGGAATTTGAAATTGGAATTTTAGGAATCCTGGTCAAAGACTATCTCTATGCAGCGGCACGAATGGCATGAGACTCTGGATGAAGGTGGGCAGCGTTTTTGGCGGGCTAATTTTCATGCTGGGCGATGGACCTTGATGCATAAGACGGTGCGTCGCGGAAGTTGGGAGACCATTAAAGCGCCTTCTGAGGAAGATTGGGGAAAACTGCGCGATACCCTCTGGGATAAGTATCAAAGGAAGCGCTGCCCGTATAAGTTAGTGGTGAGCGTCGATAAAATCTTGGGACGAACAACGGATGAAGGATCAAACTCGTGAATGGATCGCCTCTGATCGTACGCATGCGTGGCATCCGTTTACCGATCAAGCTGAGTGGGAGTCGTCTGATCCTTTAGTCATCGTGCGTGGGGAAGGGGTATGGCTCATCGATAGCGAAGGGAGGCGATATCTCGACGCGAATTCGAGTATTTGGACCAATATCCATGGGCATAGTCATCCAGTGATCGTAGAAGCGATTCAGAGGCAGTCGGCGGAGCTTTGCCATAGCTCGTATCTTGGGTTTGCGAATGCTCCCGCGAGTGTATTGGCCAAGAAATTATGTGATTTTTTTCCGGGGAGATTAACGAGGTGTTTCTTCTCTGACGACGGATCGACGGCGCTGGAAGTGGCTTTGAAAATGAGCCTGCAGTGGCGGCAGCAAAACGGAGGTGAACAGCGCACAGGAATCATCGCTTTTGAAAAAGCGTATCATGGTGACACCCTCGGGGCATCATCGGTTGGTGGGGTGTCGCGGTTTGTCAAGGGTTACGGAGAGTCGGGATTGGAGGTTTACCGAGTCAGTGGGATGGATGATTTAAGGACGCTGCCAGATGTGGTGATCGAGACTGCTTCTGCGGTGGTGATTGAGCCTCTGATTCAAGGGGTAAACCACATGTCACCGTGGCCGGTGGGGATGTTGTCCGAGCTTAGGGCTTGGTCGAACGAGAGGAACATTCACCTGATTCTCGACGAAGTGATGACTGGATTTGGCCGCTCTGGAGAGATGTTTGCCTGTCAGAAAGAGTCCGTTATTCCGGATTTCTTATGTCTTGCGAAAGGGTTGACTGGTGGGACCATGCCGCTGGCGGCGACTCTAACGAACGAGGGGATTTACGATGGCTTCAAAGGAGCTGAGAAGACGTTTTACTATGGCCATAGTTACACCGCGAATGCGCTGGGCTGTGCGGCTGCTTTGGCGAGTTTACAGATATTCGAAGAGAGTGGGGTTCTTCAAAAAGTGGAACAGAAAGGGGCCCAGATGGAAGGTCGCTTAAAAGCTATTGAGGATATTCGTGAGGTTCGCCGAGTGGGAATGATGATTGGGTTTGATGTTGAATCTGGGAAGGGGAAGGAAGTTTGCCTAGCTCTGCGTGAAGCGGGTGTGTTGACGCGGCCGATTTTAGACACGGTGGTAATTATGCCACCTCTTGTGATTAATGAAGAGGAGATCGAGTTTCTGCTGAGAGCGATTGAAACGGTCTTTCGCTAGGCGAGTTCGGCTGCGATCGAGTCCACCAGAAGTGGACCTTCTCCGATCAGGCGAAGGTGAGTCTCTGTTTCTTCAATGAGGTCTTGTGCTTTGAGCGGGGTGAGGTCGTTTTCAGGGTCGAGGAATTGTTTAGGAAGTCCCTCGGTGGTGCGGAGCTGCAGGGCAATTCGTTCGAGTCGCCAAGCTTCATCGTCGAGGTGTTCGGTGTCGTGTTGGGCGTGGCCGATGGCTGAAATTTGCTTTAAGTATGTGGTGGTGTCGGGAGCGTTTTGCCAGCGGGTTCGGGCGATGGTGGAAACCGCGGAGGGGCCGAGGCCGAGGTAGTCGTTGCCAACCCAGTATCCTTCGTTGTGGCGGGAGCGTTTTGCGGGGCGCGCGTAGTTTGAGGTTTCGTAGTGTTCGTATCCGGCGGAGGTGAGGAGGTTGTGGCCGTGGGTGAACATCTTGGCGTTGAGGTCGGGGTCATCACGGAAGGTGCCTTTTTTAAACTGCTCGAAAAAGGTGGTGTCTTCTTCATAGGTGAGATTGTAGGCCGAGATATGATCGGGTTGCGCGGCGATCGCTTCTTTGAGGGTGGCTTCCCAATCGGCGAGAGTTTGTCCCGGGACGGAGAAGATGAGGTCAATATTGACTTCGAGATTCTGAGCTTCTTGAAGGGCGGTGACGGATTGGCGGGCTTGTTCGGCGGAGTGCTCGCGGCCAAGAGTTTTAAGATGATCGGGGTGAAAAGATTGGATTCCGAGGGAAACGCGGGTGACTCCGAGATCGGCGTAGAGATTTGCCGTTTTCGCGGTGAAGGTGGCGGGGTTTGCTTCGAGAGTGATTTCCTCGATTTCTGAGAAGTCGAAGGTCTTGCGCAGTCCCTCAAAAAGTCGTGAGAGGTGTGTGGGTGAAAGCATGGACGGAGTGCCTCCGCCAAAATAGATCGTCTTGAAGGGTAGAAGGATTGTCTGCTTTGCGAATTTGGCCTCGGTGAGAAGCGCTTCGACAAAGGAACCGAGGTCAGTTCCGCCAGGGGTGTGCTTATAAAAGGAGCAATATGGACAGATGCGGTGGCAGAAGGGAATGTGAAGATAGAGGTGCATCTGGGAGTTTTCTAGTTTTCAGGATTCAGTTTTCAGAGGAAGGTGTGGACGTGAATCAGGAGCTGAACGAGATTTTAAAGAGCGTGTCGCGGTCGTTCTACCTGAGTTTGCGATTTTTGCCGAAAGGTTTTCGCGAGCCAACAAGCGTGGGGTATCTACTTGCACGTCTGAGTGATACGATTGCGGATGCGGGAGATGAGCTAGTGGGAGCGCGGCAAGAGATGTTGGAGGCGTTTATGAACGCGGTCTGCACGGGTGAAAATGCGCACCTTGCAGCGATCACCGAGATTAAAGGGGTCAGTGAAGGAGAGGCGGTGCTATTGCAGAAATCAGGCGGATGTTTAGATGCTCTCGCGAAACTTCCTGAATGGCAGCAAAGAGCGGTCCGGCATGTCGTGGGAATTATTACTGAAGGCCAGAGCTGGGATTTGACTCGCTTTAAAAAAGACGGCGTGGTTCGACTTGAGAAGGATGAGGAGCTGAGGCATTACACCTATCAAGTGGCAGGATGCGTGGGCGAATTTTGGACGGAGTTAGGATTTGGATTGGGTGAATTTTCACGAGTGGGCCGGAAGCAGATGGATGAGTGGGGGCAGAGCTTTGGGCGGGCACTGCAATTGATTAATATTTTGAGAGATGTTCCGGAGGATTTGGGGAACGGGCGTTGTTATTTGCCTGGTGAGGCGCCAGTGACATCAGAGATTCTCATGGAGGAGCGGGGACGCTGGATTGAGGAAGCGCATGCTGGGCTCGACGATGCCGAGCGGTATGCGGAGTCTCTTTTAGGAAAACGGATGCGCTTTGCGACGATTCTCCCGGCCTTGATCGGGCGGGAAACTCTGAGCCGATTAGAAGGTGCGTGTTGGGAAGAATGGCAAGGCCGCGTGAAGGTGACGCGTTCGGAAATCCGCGCCATGATATGGCAGGCAGTGAAATTTGCGCTGTGAAAGTGCTACTTCTTTTCGTGCGAGGGATCGTAGAAAATTTTGACGTCGGCAATTTTTGTTCCGAGTAAATCTTGAGCACGGAGGAGGGCGTCTCGGGTGGAAATGTTGGGGTTGCTCGGAGCGTAGAAGAAGAGGTTGGTTTCGCCTTCTTCACGACGACATCCTTGCTGCAGAGTATTGAGCACACCGGAGCGCTTCAGGACTTTGTAAACCCCGCGGGTGGCTCCAGAAATGATGAGGTGGCGGTCTTTTGATCGAACGAAGTGGATGAGGTCACGCAAGGCCATCACACTGGTGGCATCGAGGTGATATGCGTTCTTCAAACGTAGAATGATGACCTTTAGGTTGGGCTCAAAAACGAGCCGTTGGACTTGAGTGCGGAAGAGCTCGGACGCGCCAAAGAAGAGTGCGCCTTCGACATGCACGATTGAGATCGCTGGAATCGGGCGGGCGCGTTTATCGCCGAGCTCACGGAGTTCGCCTTCATCGGAAACTTCGTATTCGACTAATTCTGGTTTTGAAACACGGCGGAGGAAGAGGAAGATGGAAACAAAGACCCCTAGGAAGATTGCGGTGCTCAGTGGAGCCAAGAGCGCGGCAAGGAAGGTGATGATGAGGACTCCGGCATCATCGGGGGTGGAGCGAAGGCAGATTCGGATGTTCTTCCATTTGATGAGAGATGCAGCTACGGCGACGACAAGGGCAGAGAGCGCGGTCTTTGGAATGTAAGTGACCGGATTAGGGGTGATAAAGGCGAGGGCGAAGATCGCTCCTAGGCAGAAGAGTCCGCAAACAAATGAGGAAATTCCGGTCTTGGCTTTCGATTCATAATTGAGCGCGGAGCGGGTGAGCGAACCAGAGGCAGGCATGCCGGCGGTAAAGGCGCAGGCAAGATTTGAGACTCCGACTGCGAGCATGTCTTGATTGATGTGAGCGCGCTGGCCAGAGCGTGAGGCGATAGATTTCGACATCACGGTGTTTTCAAGCGTAGCGAGGAAGGCAATGGCGCAGGCGAGGCCGAGGAGTTTAGAAACATCGGCGAAGAGGCCTGCTTCAGAGACCGAAGGGAGCTTCGGGTGAAGGTCGGTGAGTGAGAAGGGCTCGAAGGTAGGAACGGCAGTTGCCCAGCCATCGAGAGATTTCCCAAGAAGAGCTGAGACGATCGAGATGCCTGCGAGGGTGAGGGCAAAATTGGGAAGAGAGGGGAAGAAGCGATTGAGAAGGTAGTAGAGCGTGATTGCGGCAAGACCGAGAGCAGCAGGCTGCCAGAGAAAGGAATCGGTGACCGAGGTGAGGGAGTCGATTACACCGAAGAAATGGCTCGCTCGTTCTACTTCATCAGCGACTCCGAAGAGGTGCTTGGCTTGATTTGCCATGATGAGCAAAGCAGCACCGGAGATGTAACCGACGAGCACGCTCTGACTGATGTATTGTAGAAGATCAGCTGCTTTAAAGAAGGCGCCGATGACGCAGATCATCCCGACCATGAGGACGAGAAGCGGAAGGATGCTCATTTTTTCTGCCGTGGCGTAGCCAGTGAGGCTGAGCACCATCAGAGCGGTTGCATTAGTAGGCCCGATGATGGTGTGCTTTGAGTTGGCAAAAAAGGGCGCGATAATCGCGGCGACCGCTGAGCAGATGATCCCGTAGACAATATCGATCTCCGCAATCGCGGCATAAGCCATTCCTTGCGGAACGGCGAGCAGTGCGACATTGAGCGCTGCGCGAAAATCCGAACGAGCGGTTTGTCCGGTGTAGCCCTTTAGGCTTTCTCGAGCGGGGAAGATGCTCAGTCGATTTTCATTAAACCAGTCGCGAAAAGAACGGAACGCTGAGCGATAAGCACGACCCCCTTTTCCATTCATTGCTGGAGGCTAAAATTTTCGGTCAACAATCACAAGAATTGCTTTAGAGATCTTTGCGAAAATACGCGCGAGGAGGTTGACTTGAAGGGTGGATCGCATATTTCTCACAGGATGCCAGACTGGGAATATGAAGATCGTCACCGTGCCGATGGCTTGAGTCCCATTGTGGGAGTGGACGAGGCGGGGCGTGGGCCGTTGGCTGGGCCAGTGGTGATCGGAGCGGTGATCTTGCCTGAGGGGTTCTCTCATCCAAAAATTAACGATTCGAAGAAGCTTAGCGAGAAAGCTCGCGAGACCATTTATGATGAGCTTTTAGAAATCGAGAATCTTCACTGGGCGGTTAGTGTTGTTGAAGCGGCGGAAGTCGATGAGGTCAATGTCCTCAAGGCGACTCATCTTGGGATGGCTCGTTCGGTAGAAGCACTCAAGGTGACTCCGGGGATGGTCTTGATCGATGGCCTACCAGTTCCGAATTATCCTTATCCGCATGAGGGGATCGTGAAGGGGGATGGAAAAAGCCTCTCGATTGCGACCGCGAGCATCTTTGCTAAAGTCACGCGTGACCGCATCATGCGAGAAGCGGCAGAGACCTATCCTGAATACGGTTTCGAGCGCCATAAAGGCTACGGCACGAAAGCACATTTAGAGGCTCTTCGGGAGCATGGGCCATGCCCAATTCATCGATACTCTTTTGCACCGGTGGCGCAGTTGAACCTGCTCTAGTCTTTTGAGAGTGAAAGGATGATTTTCGCGGACCGCTTTGCCCTCGAGGAGGCTGATGCATCTTGACTGAGGGTGAATTTGTAAATTTCAACGGCACGGACTTGGTCTCAAGTTAGAAGTGAAACCATGACTTCAAAATCCTGCCAGAACTGGCTTGAGTGCCGAGGATGGCTCGAATGGCATTTCCGGCTAAGCGCACGGTATTTTCACGATTCTCCTTTTTAAAGACGAGTGCTCCTTCATCGGAGGAGAGGCCATAGGACACAAATGAGGTCTCCTAAAATAAAAAAGCACTGACAAGTTTCCGTGCACTGAACGTTATTTTCAGTGTAAGCTTCTTCTACCGAAAGAACCGAAAACATGAAAATTCAATCCAGTCCTACCAATCGTCAATTCCGTGGCATGGCTCGCGGCTTCAGTCTCTTCGAAATGGTCATCGTGATGGGGATCATTGCGATTCTTGTCGGGGGTGTCGTTTATTCTTCAAAAGGTCTTCTCGGATCGGCCGCCATTCAGACCACTCGTAATAATATGCAGTCTGTTGATCAGCACTTGGAAACATACAAAATGCTTGGTCGCAGAGGATACCCTACCGAAACACAAGGGCTTGATGCTCTGGTCAATAAACCAACTTCATCTCCAATTCCGAAGGATTGGAACCGGACCCTCCCAGAAATCCCACAAGACGGTTGGAATAATCCTTTCCGTTACAAGATGCCTGGAAGTAGAGATCCAAACGCTCCAGAGATCATCAGTGCTGGCCCGGACGGAAAGTTCGACACCGATGATGATCTAAGCAGCCAAGACTAATTCGGAATCACTCACTGTAACTCTTGATCTTCTTTCAATCATGCCGATGCCTCATCCTTCTCGTTCAGCGATTTCTCTTCGGAGAGGTTTCTCGTTGATCGAGATCGTGGTGGTGATGCTTATTATCGGAATTCTGATTGGGAGTTCTTTGTATTACGTCAGTGGTAAAGATGAAGAGAAGATTCTTCGCTCAGAGCATGGGAAAATTGAAGACCTGATTCGCCAAGGTCGATCACTTTCGATCAGCTATCAACAGACCTTTGTGCTCGAGCTCTCGGAAGGGCAGGCGAGTCTCGCTCCGATGATTATTCCAGGCGAAGATGTGGAAACGAACACCAGTTTTGAAGAAGGAGGAAACCCCTCCCGATTGCAACCGCTGGAGGAGATGACTTGGCCCCGAATTGAGGAAGTCGATCTGACTTACGCGATGGAAGTTCGCCGCTGGGGACAGCAAGATTTTATGGATCTTGAAGAGAAGAGAGTGGAGCGAATTTTGATCGAGCCGAGTGGTCTTTTTGAGCCACTTTCGATTTTACTCACGAGAGATGAGGGAGCCAATAGCTTGTCTCGGGTGTTTCACCCGCTCACTGCTTTGGCCGAGGATGAAACTCTAACCATCACGGGTAAGGAATGAAGCTGATCTCGAGAAGTTCTCACAAAAAGGGATTCCTGTTAATGGAAAACCTTCTGGCTTTGGTTCTTTTCGCGACGATGGCGGTTAGTCTGACTAAGGTGTTGGTCGCGATTGTTCGGAATTCTGCACTTGTCGAAGAACGGATGCAGATCACCGGGATTGTTGATAGCGCGCTCCGCGAAACACTCACTTTACCGACATTGGAAGAGGGACAGACGACTATCGATATCGAGGAGAAGGATATGGAAATTTTGACCTCTGTTGAACCGATGGAAATCGAGAATGAAGAGGGGAAATTATTACAACAGATGTTTCGGGTGACCGTCTCTGCCCGCTGGTATGAGAATGGGCGCGAGAGGATCGAAACAGCCGAGGGGTGGCGTTATTTAAGATTGTATAAGCCATGAACGTCAACGCATGCAGATTTCGTCGTGGTTTCACTCTTATTGAAGTGGTGTTAGCGATGGTGATTTCAGGTTTCCTGATCGCGGCCATCATGATCAAATCAAAGGCAACTGTCTCATCAACTCGAGTGATGGTGGAACGTCAGAATGCTCAAATTGTTCAAGATGCCTTCTTCACGCTGATGAAAGACCACTTTGAAGGGCTTCCGGGGAACTGCCGCTTGGAGCTCACCTTTTCTGATAGTGGGCAGCAATATCTCTCGGACATGACCTTTCAAAATGTCCCTGCCGCGTTTAACTGGGGAGGTGTTGCCATTTCTGCCGAAGCGATGCGGATGAGCACGCTGCCACTGCGTGATGGCTCGCTCGATATCATTCTCGAGTATTACGATGAGCCGATTCTTGATTCTGATGAATCGCTCGCCGAGCGGGGGATTGAGCCCATTGCTTCGATCACTCTGCTTCAGAACGTTCACCTTTGCGAGTGGCGCGTTCTAGATGGACGTAGCAGCGAGTGGGACTATGAGTGGGATATTCCTGGGCGTCGTCCAACGCAAGTCGAGCTGAGCATTATGTTTGATCCCAGCGGGGATCTCATTCGTCGCGTCTTCTGGATTCCGAGTAAGGCAAATCCCACCACTGAAATGCGGCGTCTGCAAGGGGCGGCTCAGAATCAACAACAACGCCTCAATCAACAAAACCCAGCCACTCGTATTCCTCAAGGGGGAGGAAACCGGGGAGGAGGAACACCAAACACTGGAGGGGGGCGCCCGCAGATACGATGAAGCAGCCAAGTCCTTTGAAACGCAGCTTGAAGCGCGGTGCTACTCTCGTAGCGGTCTTCTGGATCATGGCGGTTCTTGCTCTTGCCATCGTCGCAGCCTTGCGCGTGGTTTCTTACCAGATCGACGTTGTGGATGCTCAGAGTGCGGGCATTGAAGCAAGACAAGCTGCCGAGCGCGGAATCGCGATCGCGGCGAATCCCGTGGTCCAGCCATGGGAGTGGCCGCTCCTGCGTCAGAGATTTGAAGATGGCTCCGGTTTTGAGGCTCGGCTTTCTTCTGAAGGAAAGGCTTTCAACATCAACTACATCTTGCTCAACCGCGATAAGGCTCTCATGCGGATCATCTTTGATTATTGGGGGATTGAGAGCGAGGATGCGGCGGCCATTACAGATGCCCTTGTCGATTGGGTCGATGTCGGTGATGGAGAAGAGACCAATGGTGCTGAGATCGATTACTACGAAAACGAAGGTTTCATTAATCGTCCCTTTAACCGTCCATTTTATGATCTCGATGAGATGCGTCTCGTTCGTGGAATGGACATCGTCGAGGCCGCTCGCCCTGATTGGCGAAAATGGTTCACGCTCTGGTCTGAAGGACCATTGGATTTAAATTACGCACCTTCTGAGTTTGTAGCCGTGGCAGCTGAAGTCGATATTGAAGATGCCATTATCCTCCTCCAAGAAATCGACGGGCCAGATGGAATCCGTGAAACGGAAGACGACATCAAGTTAGAAGTAGAGAGCGCGATGGCGATGCTTGGCCTATCTGGCGACGAGCAAATTCGTATTGGAGCACGTTTTACCGCCGGAGATATTTCCAGCGGAACGACTCGAATTGAAAGTATAGGCTTTTCAGGAGACGTTCGCCGGAAGATTGTCCTCATCCTCCGCAATCGCAGCGGAAACCCCGTTATCCTCGACCGTAGAGAAGAATTAGTTCAATGAGTTCAAAAAAAGGAGACCTTACCCTGCTTCTCCCTGGAGCAGAAGGATGGGAAATTTGGAAAGGTAACCCCACAGGTGGCCTGACCTTGAAGATCGGCACCGAGCATCGTCTCGCTCTCGATGTGACAGGTATTCCGGGTGGTCCGCTTCAGATGGCTTTGCCGATTCGTCAGTTGGTGGCGTTACCATTCCGAGCGCAGACGACTGATTTGGATCTCATTGATGATCTGGCTGATATGCACCTCGAGAAGAATGGGGTCCGCCCATCCCTTGATGGGGGCACCCTTTCTGATCACTTCGTTTACCAGCAGGGGACAGAAGATACCGCCCTCACCGCGGTGGTGCTTCGTGCCCCCGGAGAAGGAGAGTTGCCGCGTCGTAGCCCGGAGGCTTTTGATCTCTCACCGCGTTGCCTTAGTCTCCCCTCTGGAAAAGTCGCTGTTTGGAAAGAACTTGGTCGTTGGGTCTTCGCCCTCGGCTCTGGTGAAAAAGCCCTCTACTTCCAGTGCCTTCCAGGAGAGCGGCTCGACGAGCGCGCTGGAAAGGATATCCGCCTTTCACTCACTCAACTTCAGCTGCAAGGACTTCTCCCAGACTTACCTCAGGAGTTGATCGTTTGGACCGTCAATGGTCCTGCGGATGCCCGTCCGGAGGAAATTGAATCTCTTTCACGAGGATTTGGTGGTGAGGTGTTCACTGCTCCCAAACCAGCTCCGCAGTGGCCCATTCCTCCTAGTAAACTTCTTCCAGAAGACGTTCGTGCCGAGCGGGTCGAGAAGGCCGCGAAGCGGAATCGGATTTGCGGGCTCGTCGCTCTAGGGATCGCTTACCTTGGACTCGTTGGTTTTCTTTATACCAAGGTGAAGAAATCCGAGGATGATGCGCTCGCACTCGAGCGTAAAGTGGCTGCGACTCAAGGAGATACCGGAAATCTCCTGATGATTCTTGATAAGTGGGAAGAGCTGGGCCCCGTAATTGAAGATAACTACTACCCTTACGAGGTCTTTTACCAAATCAACCAATGTCTCCCGAATGATAAGGTTGCTCCGCCGGAAGTCCGACTCACTCAAGTCACCGTGTATAATCAACCGAAGACAAGTGAAGAGGGCACTCAGACCGTGAATCGTGAAATTTTTGTTTCTGGAGAAGCTGTCGATACCGCTGATATCGCAAAATTCGGCATTGCGCTGAAGGCTCGTGAAGAACTTTCCGATTATATTTGGACGATTGAGCCAGAACAAAAGACAAAAAGTGGTCACTGGGGCTTTAGATATACAGCAATCATTCCCGAGTAACTGAAAACACCAAACAAAGATTCCTCCGGAACCCTATTTTCAATTTCATGACCACCCGTGAAAAAAACCTTCTCTTCCTCCTCATCGGAGCACTCTTCCTCGTGCTTAACTTCCTCGCTTATAAAAATTTCTATGAGGGGGAAATGACTGGACTCGAAAAGCGCATCAACGCCGCTCAGAGTGATCTCGGCCGTGCTGAGGTCGTTCTTGCACAGCGATCCAACTGGGATAATGCCGAGCGTTGGCTCAATCGAAGCGAGGGTAAAGGCATCGCCTACCAGACTGCTCAAGCGCACCTTCAATCTTACGTTGAGCGCGAGGCCAAGAAGCGTGGCCTGGTGGTTCGTGATCAACGGATCATCCCATGGCAAGAGGGGGCGCATTACAATCGTGTTCGTGTTCGCTTTAAAGTCACGGGGATGGAGCAGCAGATTCAGCAGTGGATTCTCGCACTTAATCAAAACCGCCAACTCCAAGTCCTCACAAAATTCGATGTCAAACCGACACGCGGAGACCTCACTAAGGCCGACTGTGAAGTCGAAGTCGAAAAATACATCCTGCCTCCCGCAGAACCTCCAACGTCTTAAGCGATGAAAATTTTCCTCATTACTACGCTTCTCGCTAGTACCCTCTCTGCGGTCGAGCCTCCCAAGGTGCAACCAGCGAATCGTTACTACTCACTGTGGCAAAACTCTGCGATTACTGACAAGCCAGTAGTTGATAAGCCAGAAGCTCTTCCAAATGATCTTGAAGACTGGGTCCTCGTTGGGCTTGAAGAATATGTGACTGGAAAGGTCGTCACCATCGTGAACAAGAAAAATCCTAAAGAGCGCCTCAGAGTCCCCGGGCCAGAAGATGCTTCGAAGGAGTTTTCTATTCTTCAGGTCATTAAAGGGCAGGGGAGTTATCTCGATACTAAAGTCATTCTTCAAAAAGGCCCGCACCGTGGCGAAGTCACCTTTGACTCAAAATATCTGGTCCTCCGAAAGGCTCCTCCACCGAAGGCGAAAATAACTACCAAAAAAACAAGCTCAACTCCTACCCCCACTCGTAAGATCAGCACAACGGGTCGTAAAATTCCGAGCCCCACTCAAAAGAGCCCTCTTCCACCCGGAGCGACACCTGCTAAATCTACTCAAACAAATTCGACGCGAACACCACCCCGGACACGTTTTATCGAAAAGCCGACCAAGTAAGCCCTCATACACCTCATCTTTTTTCATCACATGAAACTTTCTTACCTTCTCTTCCTCAGCATGGGATCACTCATCCTCGCTCAGGAACCAAGTCCTCTCCCGGTCGAGCCTACGGCACCTCTTCCTAATACTCTCCCTACCGCCAGTCCGGATGCTCCGGTATCACCAACACCTGGACGTGCCACCCGTAAAGATGAACAGCTTGATCCAAATGCCATCGCTGTGCCCTCAGGTGAGTTACTCGCACGTCCTGAGATGACCGGAATCGATGCGGCAGAACTTTATAGCAATCACACTGGTAAGCGTGTCGTCCTCACTTCTCAAGCCTCACAAGTCCAAGCATACTTTGTTCAGCAAGGTCCCATGACAAATGCTGAAGTGGCAGAGCTACTCGAGATCACCCTCTTGGCTGAAGGGATCTCAATCGTCCCCGATCCTACTAAACCTCATATTGTCCGTATGGTTGCGGCTACTCCAAGAGGGGATGAATCGGGTGCACCTAAGCAATACATTGATGATCCTTTGGCGCTTCCTCTCACGGACCAGGTCGTCACTTACAAAATGCAGTTTGATAACTTGAAGCCAGAAGAAGCTCTCCGTGTCTTCCAACAAGTGATGGGTACTGCTGCAGGAAACGGGCGCGGCATCACCGCGGTGAAAAATGCTTCTTCCCTCATTATTACCGAGAACTCAGCGCTGATTCGTCAAATGATTAAGCTGAAGAACGGGATCGATATCCCGGTGAAGGTGACCGAGGACTGGGTGACGGTGATCTATGCCGATGTCGAAGAAATTGCGACCCTTCTGAACGAAATCTACAACGAGCGTGGGAGCTCCAATAATAGCGCTACGCGTGTCACCCGTCAGCGCTCACCGCTGCCTGGGAATACCGCAGCTGCCGCTGCTGCGAGCGGAGGAGGTGCGGGAGAAGATATCCCGCCTCGGATCATCCCTGATGCTCGTACGAATCGACTGCTCATTACTGGAAAGCCGGCGGATATTGCAGTGATTAAATCACTCATTGGTGGATTCGATCAGCCCAGTGCAGAAGGAAATGACTTCAGTTATCGTCTTCGCTACGTTCGCGTCAATGAGTTCCTCCAAATCTCCTATGATGCCATTGAAGCAACTCTCAGCCAGGGAACCGGAGCTGGAGGAGCCGGCGGGCGTCTCGGGAATCAGGCTCAAAACACTCGGAATACCAGCAGCCGAAACACCACTAACCGGACGAATAACGCAGGGGGAGTAGGTGGCTCTAACGGTGGAGGCGGAAGCCGAACTTCTCTTCAGCAAGAAGATATTCCCACTGCTCCTGAAGCTCAGATCGTTGGGAAGACACTCTTAGTTGCTGATAATAATTCAAATTCCATCATCGTGAATGGACCTCCACATCATATTGCGATTGTGAAGCGCCTGATCGAGAAGCTGGATTCGCCAGGCCAACAGGTTGTGATCTCTGCTGTCATTGGATCATATTCACTTGGCAACAATCTGAACTTCGGTATGGACCTTGCTAAGACAATTAGTAAGGCATCGGGAGACAGTGGTTTGATTCGTTTCAATCCTGGTGGGCGCGCTGCTGAGTCAACTGCTGGTGGAGGAACTGGTGTGATTACTGGCGGGACACTCAGCGGGTTAACGGAACTGCTTACGGCGAGTGGAAATTCAGGCACAGCTGGACTTTCTTTATATGGTGCCTTTGGCGATGACTTTGGGCTCTTCGTCAATGCCCTTGAAGAAAATACGAATTTCAAGTCACTGAATCGTCCAGTAGTGACAACTCGGAATAACCGTGTTGCTCGAATTTCATCAGGTCGCCGAATTGCAATCCCTGCCAGCACCTCGAGTTTTAGCGGCCAGCAAAATACCAACGTTGAGTATCGTGATGTCACCCTCGAACTCGAAGTTCAGCCTTTGATCAATTCTGATGATGAAGTAACTCTCAATATTTCACTTGTTCGTGACCGTCTTACTGATGATTCGACTGCTGTTTCAACCGGGGTGAATGTGCCGACAATTGCCACCGAGGAGTTAACGACAAACGTCGTTGCTCAGAGTGGCTCGTGCATCATTCTAGGTGGGTTGATTACCGAAGATAGCTCCAAAACCAAAGATGGAATCCCAATCTTAAGCCGTATCCCTGGTATTGGCCGCCTCTTTGGTGACTCCGCTGAAGGGGAGTCTCGAAGCGAGCTCGTTATTTTACTTCGCCCTCAGATTATTAATACTCGAGATGACTATCAGCATTTTGCAGATGGCTTTGAGCAAGACAGCCCATTTACCGGAGAAATTAAGGAATCCCTCCCTCCTATTGGAGGAAGCCTTCTTCCGCGCAATGGCACTTTAGACGACAACACCGCTCCAGCACCTCGGAAGAAACCTTGGTTCAACCAAGGTGGGGGCCGTTCTAATGATGAGGGGAATGGAAATAAGGAAGCTCTTAAAAAGAACGGTTTTAAGTTTAATCGCTTCGGTCGATAATCAAAATTCAGCGCAAAGGTCTTCAAAATTAAAGGGTGGGCTAAAAAGTCCGCTCTTTTGCGGTCCTGCGTGCTTGCCAAGTCATCTGATTCTGGCTTGATTGCTTCCCCGAGTCAGAGACTGCACACACCATGTCCGAACCCATCGATATCAAAGAAATTACCGAGGAAGAACTCCCCGTCGCTCTTAAAGAGCATTGGAAGAACGCGAAAGCTAGCGTGGAACGTAATAATCCCGGTTATGCCGTGAAATTTCTTCAGGCTATTCTCAAAGAACAGCCTGGATTTCTGAATGCCCGTAAGCTTCTGCGCCAAGCTGAAATTACTGTCACCGGTGCCGTTCCAGGTGCTGCTAAAAAAGGTCTCTTCGGCACCAGTGGAGGTAGTGCCAGTAGTCTTGTCCGTCAGAGTAAAAAAGACCCTGTGTCTGCTCTTGTAGCGATCGAGAAGGAGCTTGAGAAAGACCCATTCAGTGCGGCGATCAATGATGCTCTTCATGACACTGCCCTCAAGGTTGGTCTTCTTGATACCGCAGCTTTCGCTCTTGAGACCGCTCGTAAGGGGAATCCAGAGAATACCAAGCTCGCTCATAAGCTCGCGCATTTTTACATCCTGCGGGAGATGCACAACGAGGCCGCTAATGTCTTCCGTGATATCGTGAAGAATGACCCTGCCGATGGTGCTGCCATTAAGGGAGAGAAAGATGCCTCTGCCAAGGCGTCCATGCAGAAGAATAAGCTCTCTGAGGATTCAAGTTTCAAGGACCTCATTAAGAGTGACGAGGCTGCAGAACTTGAGAAAGCATCTCGCTCCGCGATGACCAAGGAGCAACTCCTTGAGAAAGCGGCAACTCTCGGCGCCCAGTATGAGGCTGATCCTCACAATGTTCCCGTTGTTAAGGACCTTGCTCTCACCTATGAACAGCTCGAAGATTGGCCGCTTGCGCACCAGTTCTACGATTGGGCGCACCAGATTTCCAATGGTGACGTCGCCCTCCGTTCTAAGGCTGAGGCGATGAAGGATAAGGCGAATGATTTCAACATTAAGCAGCTTGAAGAAGCCGCTGCCGCTGATCCGGATAATGCCGAGCTGCAAGCTCAGCTTAAAGAGGTGAAGTCAGGCCGTGTGGCTGAGCGTCTCGTCGAGTGTCAGCAGCGTGTTGATCAGAACCCAACTGATCCTAAGCTTCGCTACGATCTAGGTCAGGCATTCTACGATGCTGAGCAATACAGTGATGCGATTCCTCATCTCCAGCAGGCGACACGTAATCCTCACATTCGCACGAAGGTTCTTCTTCTTCTCGGGCGGACATTTAATGCCAAGGGCATGACTGACCTTTCCATTAAGCAGCTCAGCGATGCCAATGATGAGCTCACTGCGATGGATAACACCAAGAAAGAAATCCTCTACGAACTAGGACTTATTTATAGCAAGGCTGAGCGCCAGGAAGATGCGATTAGCTGCTTTAAGCAGATTTACGAGGTCGACTACGGCTATCGTGACGTCGCTGCGCGTGTCGAAGGCTCTTACACCGGTTAACTAAATTCGGTCAGAATGACCTCAGATTTTAAAACCCTGTTGATCATGATGGTCAGCAGGGTTTTTTGTGATCTCATCGCAAAGGTGATTTTTTAAAAAAACAGGCCTCACTCATGAAGAGCAGGCCTGTGTGATTTTAAAGAAAGTCTTTTTTAGAGCTGAAAGGTATCTTCTTTCGCTGTTGCGCCCAGCGCGTGTTGCGCCTCGCCATTACTCGCGAGGTGAACCGCGGCATGATAAACGCTTTCAGGATCAGCGCCGGTTTCGAAGGCAAGCTCTTCTGCGGTCTTCTGATCCGCAGTGAGGTGTCCTCGCACTTCGTTCAGGATATCTAGAAAGACTCCAGCGGCAGCCTTGCCCGCTTCCACACCTGGCTGGTGGTAGGCATTGATGTTTACCAGAGATGCATAAAGGGTAACCGCACGTTCGAAGAGCGCGATCAGTTGACCGAGAGTGCTCGCAGTCACTTCCGCAATGGAAATGGTGACAGAGCGGCGGCCGTTTTCATAAAGGGCATTTCTGCTTCCGCGGAGGAACCCCTGGAGGTAGTCCGCTGAGAAGTTTGTGCCATCAACGGTGATGGACTCACCACGGCGTCCTTTGCGAACTTCAACGAAGGTGGCGAAAAAGTTGTGAAGGCCATCACGGAGCTGCTGCACGTAAGCGTGCTGATCTGTTGAGCCTTTATTTCCGTAGACGGCGATCCCTTGGTTGACGGTTTTGCCATCAAGGTCTTCGGCCTTTCCGAGCGACTCCATGATGAGCTGCTGAAGGTATTTTGAAAAAAGGACGAGTGAATCTTTGTAAGGGAGGATAACCATATCCTTTTCTCCTTTGCCGTTTCCTTCATGGTGCCATGCGAGGGCAAGTTGAAGGGCGGCATTTTGTGAAACATCAGAGGAGCGTGTTTTCTCATCCATGGCCTTTGCACCTTCGAGCATGGCGTCGAGATCGATCCCTTGAAGAGCCATTGGGACGAGGCCAACGGTAGAAAGAATCGAGGTGCGTCCTCCGACCCAGTCTTCCATCGGAAAGGTCGTGATGAAGCCTTCTTCTTGAGCGAAGTTGAAAAGCTTTGAGCCTTCTCCGGTAACGGCAACGGCTTGTTTCGCGAACTCGAGACCCGCTTCTTCAAAGGCGTGCTTGGCTTCGAGCATGCCATTACGAGTTTCAGGAGTGCCGCCGGATTTTGAGATGACTACGGCGAGAGTTTTTTCAAGACCACCATCGCTTTGCTCGATGGCTGCGATATCGGCGTCCATTCCTTCGGGATCGGTGTTATCAAAGAACCAAGTCTGAACCGGAGAATCACCACCAAGGGCATCTTCGATGAGTTGAGGGCCTAGAGCGGAGCCGCCGATTCCAATAATGAGGATGTTTTCAAACTGGCCGCCGGATGGGGGAGCAATCTTTCCAGAATGGACATCACGGGCAAATCCTTTGAGTGCAGCGAGAGGTTCGGTGATTTGTGCACGAATTTCATCGTTTGGCGCAAGAGATGGATTACGTAGCCAGTAATGGCCGACCATACGGCCTTCATCAGGGTTCGCGATTTCTCCGGCTTCGAGTCGAGCGAGATCAGAAAGTGCGCGCTCAATTTGGAACCCCATTGTTTCGGCATAGTCTGCCGGAAGGTCCATGCGTGAGAGATCAAGTGAGAACCCGAGATCGGGATAACGGAGGAGCGCGTTTGAGTAGGAGTCGAATGACATGGGAAAGGTGGAGTAGGACTTATGAGCCGTGGTTAATTTTGTAAATAAGATCGTTCACCCAAACATGCGAAACGGACTCGGGCGATTCTTCCGTGCATGATTATTTGATCTGGTTTGGATGAGTGGATTTCACTTACGAATGGCAAAGGGTAAGATGCATTTTCAATATTTCAAAATCGCTTCGATACGAGGAGAATGCAGTTTGTCTCTTCCATTTAAATCGGTGAGTTCGATGAGAAATGAGGTGGAGACAATTTCAGCGTCGAGTGCTTTCAGGAGCTTGATGGCAGCAGCGGCTGTGCCGCCGGTGGCTAGGAGGTCATCGACAAGAAGAATCTTCTCGCCGGGTTTGACAGCGTCAGCGTGGATTTCGACACAGTCTTCACCATATTCGAGTGAGTAGGCCATCGAGTGCACCGTCCATGGGAGTTTGCCTTTCTTGCGAACAGGGACGAACCCAGCTCCAAGAATTTGGGCAACGCCTGCGGCGAAGATGAACCCGCGAGCATCGATCCCGACGACTTTATCAATCTTCTCGCCATTGGCAGTCTTGGCGAGGAGTTCAAGCGAGGCTTTGAAGAGGTCGGGATCCGCTAGTATAGGGGTGATGTCTTTAAAAAGGATTCCGGGCTTTGGGAAGTCCGGGACATCACGAATAGCAGCATCGAGGGCGTCTGCATTGGGCATGCCGCGATCTTAGGATTGAATTTTGATTTGTGGAAGGACGGAACTGAGTCTTGCTATCAGATTGTCTCGATTCGGAAAACCACTGGGCGAGCGGTTAGACAGTCAAGAGCTTCCACTTCGAGAAGGGCTTCCTTGAGCTGGCCAAAGGGGCAGGAGTGAAGCTGAAAGACCATTTCGACAAATTCAGCGTCAGGATTTTCGGCATCAACGGGGGAGTGCGTGCCGGAGACTCCGATATTGTGGTTGGCGAGAATCGTAGAAATTTCAGCAATGACTCCGGGGCGGTCGTTTACCGAGAAACGGACGTAGTAAGGAGTTTCAGTCTCGTCGATGGGGACGAGCTGGCCTTCGCTTTGGTAAGGGAGGAATCCTCTTGAAGAATCGGTCGTGCGAAGAGCGCGGGAGGCTTCTACGAGATCAGAGACTACCGAGGATGCGGTAGGTTCTTGCCCAGCGCCACGACCATAGAAGAGGGATTCACCAAGGCCATCACCCTTTACTGCGACGGCATTAAATACCCCATTAACCGAGGCGAGGATGTGCTTCTTAGAGATGAAGGATGGTTGTGTGCGGATTTCAACGCGCCCGTTTTCACGCTCACGGACGAAGGAGAGGAGCTTTACGACGTAGCCGAGCTGAGAGGCAAAGCTGATATCAAGCGGGGTGACCATTTCAATGCCGCGGACGTAGACGTCTTTAGGGTTAATGAGGAAGCCGTGCGCCAGTGAGCCAAGGAGGATCGCTTTGTGTGCCGCATCCCAGCCGTTGACATCGAGCGTTTCATCAGCTTCGGCATAGCCAAGGTCTTTGGCTTCCTTAAGAGCTTCTGGGTAACCGAGGCCAGCCTCGGTCATGCGCATGAGGATGTAATTTGAGGTCCCGTTAATAATTCCGACGATGTCTTCAATCCGATTACCAATGAGAGAATCCTGAATGGCCTTGATAATGGGGATTCCTCCCGCGACAGCGGCCTCGAAGTGAATGGGCGTTTTGTGCTCTGCTGAGAGAGCGAAGAGCTCGGCGCCGCGCTCGGCGAGGAGAGCTTTGTTTCCAGTGACGACTGGTTTTTTGGCCTTTAGGGCAGCAGCGACGAAGTCATAAGCGGCGTCTGTTCCTCCGATGAGTTCGACGACAATGTCGACCGCAGGATCATTGATCACTTCCATGAGGTCGGTAGTGAAAAGGTGTGCCGGAGCATCGACGTCACGAGGCTTCGAGAGGTCTCGCACGCAAATTTTGCGAATGGCGAGTTCTACCGAGCCTTGAGCGCGGGATTGAATGAGCTCGCCATTACGAGCGAGTATTTTCCAAACGCCGGAACCAACTGTTCCGA
The DNA here is from genome assembly GCA_039768255.1 of Akkermansiaceae bacterium. Lineage (GTDB taxonomy): Bacteria > Verrucomicrobiota > Verrucomicrobiia > Verrucomicrobiales > Akkermansiaceae > SW10. Next base: position 29,865 of record JBDNAW010000075.1, read on the forward strand.
ACCCTGCGAGGCCGATTCCTGAAGTGGTGCTAGACACGGCGAAAAGTTAGGGGGGTTTACCGTGAGATGGGAGAAAAAACCGGAAGAAGGATGAATTGATTCGTGATCGAGTCACGTTATATTGAGCAGGACGATGAATTACGACTATTCATGGGAAGAGCAAAGCACCTACGAACCACCTGAAAATGGTGGCTTCGGCTGGGCTGTTTTGGTGGCGGTGGTGCTCGCCTTGCTCGTTCATGTCGCGGTTTTGATCCTGTGGGGCTCCCATGTTATTAAGCTTGAGATGAACGAGCCGAAGGAATGGGTGTCTGAGCCGATCCGATTGGCGGAAAATAGCCAAGAGCAAGTCATGATGTCAGAACCTCCTCCGGAGGAAGAGCTTGAGCGTTCTGAGATCGATGGTGAACTCATTGCGAATGTGGAAGACGTTCTCCCGGAACTGAGAAATACTCCGATTGATATTTCCCCCCTAGAAGACACCACTTTACCTGAGATGAAGATCGAAAAGCCGACGCTCAAGGGTGAAGAAAATGGTGATATTTTAGAACCAGCGGTGGGATTGGAACTCCCGGGTGATGTTCTGGATTTGGGATCGGTTCCTGAACTTTTCCCTGAAGCAAAACCGAGTCAGTTGGTTGTCGACTCTGGAAGCCCTCTAGAAGATGTGCTTGACCCCGATACGGTATCGGCTGAGCTCGGCAAACGTAAAGGGGCAGGCGGGCTTGCTGAAAATGGAGTCCTGAATGGATTTACCGGTCTTGCAAACTACGCGAAGATGTCCCCGGGAGACCTTCAGCGGAACAAGGCAACAATCGGGAGTGATCTTCTCTTTGAATTTGGAGAAACGGCGCTCCGCGATGATGCACGTCTGTCCTTGATGACGGTAGCTATGCTGATTGACCGAAATCCAAATATGTATTGTTGGGTCGAGGGACACACCGACCTTTTTGGAGGGGATGACTATAATTTTATCCTCTCAGCAAAGCGCGGGCAGGCCGTAAAGGATTGGTTAGTCAATGCGCTCCAGCTCAGCCCTGAGCGAATAGTCGTCAGGGCCTTCGGCAAAACTCAGCCGGTGATCAAGGAAGGGGCCGTCGAAGAGCAGGCTCCAAACCGCCGTGTCGATATTAAGATGCGAAAAAATCAGCCAGAGATCATCCGTAAGGTTCTGGTGAAACCGGGCAAAGCGGTGATTGTAGAAGAAGAAATTCCTCGTGCGGTTTTGGTGGAGGAAATTCCGAAGGCTATCCCGGTAGAGGAGTAAATTAATTGTTGAGATTAAAATTCCCGTGGTAACCGGCCTTGTAAAGTTGCACGCCAATTTCTTGAGCATCTCACGGCGGACATCTTCAGCGGCTGCCCTTTGTGATAGCGGGGCCTTTTTTTCTCACCGGTGAACTTTATGGCATTGGTTAATAATTCCTCCTCGATCTCAATGGTGATTCTCATGAATTGAAAATCATCTTTTGGTGGTTTTTGGGCTGAAAAAACCCGACCGGCTGATGCGGGTCGGGTTATGAAAAGCTTGGTGGGCTTGGTGGGCTTGGTGTTAGCGATCGACGCGAGCGGAACCGCCGCCGACGAGCTTACCGACTTCCTCCTTGGTGACCATGGTGGTATCGCCAGGAGTGGTCATTGCGAGGGCTCCGTGAGCGGCTCCCCATTCGACGGCTTGTGAAGCATCGTTGAATTCAAGGAAGCCGTAAATGAGACCTGAAGCGAAGGAGTCGCCACCGCCAACACGGTCGAAGATTTCGAGGTTCTCGCGGTTGACGGAATTGTGGAATTCTCCCTCATGCCAAGCGAGTGCGGCCCAATCGTTATCAGATGCGGAGTGCACTTCACGAAGGGTGGTAGCAGTTGCTTTGAAGTTCGGAAACTCAGCGACGGCTTTTTCGATCATCTTTTTGAAGTTCGAGATGTCGATTCCGGTGATGTTTTCCTCGTCCACCCCTTCAACCTCGAAGCCAAGGCAAGCGGTGAAGTCTTCTTCATTGCCGATCATCACGTCGACATACTTGGCGATCTCGCGATTCACTTCCTGAGCTTTGGCTTGTCCGCCGATGGACTTCCAGAGACTTGGTCGGTAGTTGAGATCATAGGAAACGATGGTTCCGTGCTTCTTGGCGATCTTGCAGGCTTCGATGGTAAGTTCTGCATTCCCTTCGGAAAGAGCGGCGAAGATGCCACCGGTGTGGAACCAACGAACGCCGAGGGTGCCGAAGATGTGCTCGAAGTCGAAGTCATCGACGGTGAGCTGGCTGGCCGCAGTGTGACCACGGTCAGAGGTGCCTTTCGCAGCGCGGCAGCCGAAACCACGCTCGGTGAAGTTGAGTCCATTTCGAGCAGCAACGCCGAGGCCGTCGAAGTCAGCCCACTTGATGAACTGGGTGTCGACTCCGCCTTGGAGGACGAGGTCTTCAAGGAGACGGCCAACTTCGTTATCGACGAATCCGGTGAGGACGCCAGCGCGCTTACCGAAGCAGCGGCGGAGGCCACGAGCGACGTTATATTCACCGCCACCTTCCCAAGCTTGGAATTGGCGAGTGGTGCGGACGCGGCCGTCACCGGGATCGAGACGGAGCATGATTTCGCCCATCGAGATGATGTCGTAGGCGCATTCGGAGGCAGGTTTGATATCTAAGGACATTGTTTTTTAGAATCAGAAATTATTTACCGTAAATTCCGTTGGCGCAGAGGACATCTTCGTCTTCGGCGAGGAAGTTGATGGCGTTGTTGAGGCAGCGGTTAGCTTGCCGTTGCACGGACTCGTGGGTGCGGGAACCGATGTGGCTGGTGATGATACAGTTTGGTGCACCGATGAGGACATGATCAGGAGCTGGGGGTTCCGCGTCGAGAACGTCAGCTCCGTAGCCACCGACTTTACCTGACCTGAGAGCATCAGCGATGGCGCTGGTGTTGACAAGCTCACCACGTGCACAGTTAAGAATGATCACGCCGTCACGCATTTCGGCGATCTTGGAGGCGTTGATCATGTCTTCGGTTTCTTCGTTGAGGAAGCAGTGAAGAGAGACGACATCAGAGCGAAGAAGGACTTCGTCCATAGAGGCACATTTTTGAACGCTGTATTCTTCACCGAAGGCATCGTCAAAGTAAGGATCGAAGGCGATGATATCCATGCCAAAGGCTTTGGCGCGGATCGCGACTTCTTTACCGATACGGCCGAGTCCAAGAATGCCGATGGTTTTACCCATAATCTCGTTTCCAACTGGCTTTTTCCACCCCGCAATCCATTCGCCATTCTGAACCGAGACCGCATTGGACTGAATATCCTTAGTGATTCCGAGGAGGAGACCGAAGGTGTGCTCGGCCACGGTGGTGTGATTGACGCCGGGGGTGAAGAGAACGGGGATGTTCTTTTCGGTTGCGTAGTCGACTTTGATCTTATCAAGACCAATTCCGTATTTTGAGATAGCCTTCAGACGAGGAAGGGCTTTGTCGATGACGGCAGGGGTGATGGCATCATCTCCACAAAGGAAGATGTCGATATCACCCACGAGATCGAGCATTTCGGCTTCTGAAAGAGGTCCACGAGCTCGGACGATTTCCCAGTCTTGGGAGTTCAGAAGGTCTTGATGAGTTCCAGGAGTATCTTGAAATGATGTGGTGGTGAGGAGGACGCGTGTGCTCATGGTTTCTACTGCTATGCTAGCTAGTGGGTTGGGGGTCTTTTTGCAAAAGAAAAAAATCGGCCTAGAGCGTGATAAATCATAAGTAATTCACTTATGCAGTCCACCATGTTAAGGGGCGTTATCGCTCTGCTTCTCGCTTTGTTACTGACGCAGTGTTCGAGCGGCCCCATGAGTGGGTCTTGGAGTGGACGGACGGCTCAGCTCAAAGAGCTTGGATATGTGGCAGTTCCTTTGATGAAAGTCTCAGGTGATGTTCGCTATTCAGGCGTCTTTAAAGTGAATGAGGTGCCGCTTCGCTTTCTGATCGATTCAGGAGCGAACAGCACAGATATGGAAGATCACCTGGCCACGCGGGTGGGGCTTAAGCGGAGTCAATCACTCAGTGTGGTAACTCGTGGGGCATTGGGTCGTGAGGTTCGGAGTGGTCTTGGTCAAGGCTCACTCCAAGTGGGGCCGATGAAAGCGAATGACTTTCCATTTACAATCGCGCCGCCGAGGCAAGGTGAGACAGCAACAAGCCGATATGCGGGGCAGGTGGGGTTAGATGCTCTAAATGCAACAGGTTCGCTAGTGGATATTCCAAAAGGTCGGCTTTGGGTTCCTGGGCCGAAATCAAGCCGCACAAGTCTAAATGGGGTGCGGCCACTGGGCCCGAATCCGCGTTTAGGGAAAATAATGCTGGAAATGGGAACCGCAGGACAACTCCCGCATTTGATCCTTCATGGAACGGTGAATGGGCAGCATGTGAGCTGGGTCGTTGATACTGGTGCAGAAATTTCAGTGATGGACGCGGGAAGTTTTCAAAAATTGGGCCTGCCAAGCGTGATGACAAATTCACGAATGATCGATGCGTCAGGTGATCGGGTGGCATTGCGCCGAAGTCGGATGAAAAATTTACGGTTTGGCGCTGTCAATGTGCGGACCTTTGATATTGCGATTGCGCCGCTCACGGAAGTGAAGCATTTTTTTAAAGATGAAAAAGGGCGTCCTGTTGATGGGATTCTGGGAATGGACTTTCTGATAAATGGAAAAGCCTTACTCGATTCAGGGTCGAAAATTCTCTACATGGGGAAGCCTTAGCCTCGGGTGAGCGGATCGAGGACGCGAAGGCTCTGCCAACAGGCCTCGACATTGTGGACGCGAAAAATTTCGATTCCGTGAGTCATGCCGTGCGCAAGGAGGGCGAGGGTTCCGGCGTCACGATCTGATGGAGTTTCGATTCCGAGAACATCTCCAATGACTGTTTTTCGAGAAATGGGGAGGAGAATGGGGCAGCGGAATTGCTTGAGCTGATCGAGCGCGCGAAGAAGAACGAGGTTGTCTTCCTTTTGTTTGGCGAAATCGATACCGGGATCAATGATGATGAGTTCTTTTGAAAGTCCGTTGGCTTCGGCGAGTTCGATTTTTTCGCTAAAGAACTCACACATCGATTTCATGAGGTCTGGCCACTGCTGATGGGTGTGGGCGACTTTCGGCTGGCCAACCGAGTGCATGATGAGAAGCGGGACTTCCTTGGCTGCGCAAGCGCGGGCATTGCGTCCATCAGGAAGAGCAGACATATCATTGATGAGATCGATATCGTGGCCGAGGATTTCTTCGACGACTTCCGGACGCCAAGTGTTGATCGAAAGAAGAGGCGGGAAGAGTTGGCTTTCGTCTTTTGGTTGGGCGGTTTTAATGACCTCGGCCCAGCCTTCGAGGAAGCTTTCGAGGCGGGAGATCTCTTCCTTTGGTGAAATGGCATCGCGATTCGTACGGGCGGACTCAGCCCCGATGTCGATGATATCCGCGCCTTGTTCGACCTGATGCTTTGCGAGAGCGAGAGCTTCTTTGGGGTCGAGCGTGCCATCGCCGGAAAAAGAATCATCATTGATGTTCACGATTCCCATCAGCAGGGCACGGCGCGGGAAGATGACATCGCGAGAAGGAAAGGCTGCTCTCATGGTGCGGTGAGGGCTTTGCCATTATCGCGAGGAGTGAGGGCGAGGATGAAAGGCGCCGCAGTGGTGGCCCATTGCTCGGCTCCTGGGAAGTCGTCAGCTTCGTTGCCCCAGCATTTTTGAAGCATGTCAGTATTGATGACTCCGGGGTTAAGAGCGACGACGCCGACATTCTCGTGAACCTCTTGTGAGAGTGCTTGCGAAAGCCCTTCGATAGCCCATTTCGAGGCGCAGTAAGGCGCAACATCTGGAGACGTGGAGCGCCCCCAGCCTGAGGAAAGATTTACAATCATCCCGGTTTCATTCGAGAGCATGAGCGGAACAGCGTGACGGATCATATTTGCGACGCCATTGATATTGATTGCAGTGAGTTGATCAAATTCTTCCGCTGAGATTTCCCAAAGAGGGGCGGGCTCGTTGACAATGGCAGCATTATTAATGAGGAAATCCGGCTCGCCTGCGTGAAGGAGGGCTTCATTGACGAAATCAGCGACGCTTGCGTCATCAGAGACATCGCAGGCTTCGAAAAAGCAATCTGGGAATTCATTACTCAGTTTTTGAAGAGCAATTTCATTTCTGCCGCAACCGACGACGATGTGCCCAGCATCTACGAATTCCGAGACAAGCGCGCGTCCTAGTCCGTTGGTGCAGCCGGTAAGCCATATAGTCATGTCGATAGAAGAGCAGGAAGCAGGAGGGGACTAAAATAAAAAAACCTCGGTATGGAGAGGTCATCATAGCCTAAGTTCTTATTCAATAATCGCTCCAATTTTCGGGAGGTAGGTCATTGTGTTAGCTCCGAAAAAGCTCATCGGCGACCTCTGGGGGCGTTTCATCGGCGATTTGCGCATCAGTGCGCGGTAGCGAGGGGAGTGGGTCGACGAGTCCAGCTGGAAGCGGGAACTGGCGTTCGTAAATGCCTGTATCCGGTGAAGCTTCATTTGCATTGGCGTAGGCATCACGGATCATTTCCATCTTGGCATCGAGGTTATCAATATAGTGCAGCGTGTGCGCTTCTGGAGTTCGAGGAAGGGTCGGTGATCCGTATTCTAATAGCCCGTGGTGTGAGGCTACGAGGTGAAGGAGGTGCAAGCGCACACTCTCAGAACTTGGTTCAAGATCTTTCCAAGAATTCAGAGGAAGCTCGCGCCAGAATTTATTGACGAGCTCCATGCCGAGCGGGATATGCCCGAGCATTTCTCCGTGGAGTGTCATGAGCTGATTAAATCCGGTTTCGGGGTAGGTGTTTTCCCAGAGTTTACCGCAATCGTGGAAAAGGATTCCGGTAATTAAGAGGTCGAGATTTAATTCTGGGTAAACTGGGTGCAGAGCGATGGCGGCCCTCATCATTTGAGCGACGTGTTCAACCAAGCCGCCGCGTCGCGCATGGTGGTTTTTCTTAGCAGCAGCAGTGCGTTTAAAGCGGGTGCCAAATTGCTCAATGAAGTCACCGCAGAGTTGTTTGAGGCGAGGGTCGGTAATGTGACTGATGGCATTTAAAATGATCGACCAATCAGTGTCTTGTTTGGCTTTTGTCTTAGGGTCTCCAGCGAGAAAAATCTTCGACTCATCTTCATTTAAAAAGCGGAACTTCCAGCCTTTTCCATCGATCCCATATTGGTTTTTTGTCCAGTCCCCCTGAAAGTGGAGAAAGGTTTCAGGATCAATTTCAAGTGCGGCGTCCCACTGGGGGTGATTATTCCAGAGTTTAAGGGTGATGCCCCCAGTAGCATCAGCGATCATCCATTCGCGATAGGGTTTTCCGCCTTTGGTCTCGCGCTCTCGGATGTTTTGGAGTTGGGCCGAGAAATCAGCCTCCAGTGGAGCTTCGCTGGTCGATTGAAGAAGTTCGGAAATTGTCATGATCTAACAGAGGCGAATCATGTCTTTCACTGCCTGTTTCCAAAGGAAAAAAAGTCCACGCTTAGTGTAGCGGAAGTGGCCATCACCGGTAAAGATAATGATTCCACGATCGGAGTTGTGATCGATCCGTTTACGCATTTCTACTTCCATTTGATCGATCACTTCGTCCGGGTCAGGTAAAAGGAGGTCGCTCTCAGTCACTTTCAAATCGGCTAGGTGTTTCTCGTGATCATGGAAGATCATTGGGAAGCGGTTTTTTTCACAGGGGAGATGTCGCCAGAGTGAGAGGGAGGGATGGCGAAGCGGGGGAGAAAATGGATAATTGGTGGTGTGGATGGATTGGCCATTTTCGGTTCGTGAAGAAATGGTGACGTAAGCAAAGGCGACATTTTCGTGTTCGCAAAGACAAACTGCCGCGATTGCTTTGACCTCGGGGTTCCAGAAAATGCGATAATATCTCTGCATGCCCACCCAGTTCCAGCCGCTGTCAATGACATGCTCGAATTCAGCGTCTTCAATTTCAGTGATTAGCCTGCCGGCATTAGGGAAGTATTCTGGTGACGGTATTTTTTGAAAGCGGAGGCGGTTATTCAGAGGGTGCTTCATTTTTCGCACACGCGTAAGAAGATCGAACCAAGGAAGGAAAAACCAGAGTAAGGCGCCGACCACTCCCGCGTAGGTATTTCCAAAAATAAAATAACAAGAAAGCGCGCTTGCGATCAGAAAGCTCAAAGCTCCTAACTTTCTAAGCAACAAAGTGCGGCATGAACGCAAAGCGAAGCCAATTACGAGGGTGGCTATGACAAGGAGAGATTCGCGCATTCTGAATGGTCGCTCATTCCGACGACAGAGTACGGTGCTCTCGTTTTCTAGATTTTCCAATGATTTCTTAAGTTTTGAAAATCTTGCGACCTTCACCACGGAGCCTAAGCTTTCAGCATGGCAATCGAACCTTTTCTCGAAACTTGGCCCACCATTCACGATTCTAGCTTCATCGCGGCCAGCGCCGACCTTATTGGGAGAGTCACACTCAATGAAGAATCGAGCGTTTGGTATAATGCGACTCTGAGGGGCGATATTAATGAGATTGTAATCGGCCCCCGGAGTAATGTGCAGGATAATGCCGTGATTCACCTTGCGGATGATTTTGGATGTTCGGTGGGTGAGCTGGTTACAGTGGGGCACAGTGCGATTCTTCATGCCTGCACCGTAAAAGATGAGGTTCTTATTGGCATGGGCTCTTGTGTGCTGGATGGCGCCGTGATTGGAGAGCGATCTATTATTGGGGCAAATGCTCTTGTGACTGGAGGTATGGATATTCCTCCAGGTTCTTTGGTGCTGGGGAGTCCGGCGAAGGTTGTGAAGACGCTCGATCTTAAAGAGCAGCAAGAGATTAAAAAGTGGGCGGAAAAATACGTCAAAAATAGCCGTCTATTTAAAGAGCGGGAGTTTTAAAAAGCTCGCTCGCTTTTTCAGTTCTCTCACCGACTATAACTTCATGTCTGACCTCGTCCGCGTTGAACCAATTGCTCTTTTACCGACCCAAGCTGGGTGCGCGGTTTTCTTGGGTGACGGGAAAAAGGTCATCGTGTTTTACATCGACCCTTCAATTGGAGCGGCCATTAATTCAGTTCTCACTGGAGCAAAGCCACCGCGTCCGTTGACGCATGATCTCTTCACCCAAACGCTTGAAGCCTTTGGTGCAGAGGTCCTTCATGCCACCATCGTGAATGTGGAAGGGGAGGTTTTTTACTCTCGCCTGTTTATCAAGGCAGAGAACGAAATCATGGAGAAGAAGATTGTGGAGTTAGACGCCCGCCCAAGTGATTGTATTGCGATGGCTGTCCGAAAAAACGCGCCCATTTTCTTCACGCCTACTGTTTGGGCTGAGCTTGAGGATGTGAGTGAGACTCTCGAGGAATTGAAGGCTCAAAAAGACCCTGACGGGGGATTTGGGTTATAAATTTCAGAGCTCTTCCCATCCGGTATTCATGCTCTAATCATTGCGAAAATCAAAAGGTGCGATAGGATGAGCGCATGGTGACCAACGAACCTACTTATCTTCACGAAAACATTCTTTTGAATCCTGAGAAACGTGAGTTTCCAAATTTTAGCCTCAAAGGACTCCTTGAGACAGTTTTTAAACCAACTCAAAACTGCCGTGTCTGCATTTTAACAGACTTCGAGGAACCCCAGCATTTCATGAAGGATTTTTCCTTCATCGGGAACGAAGATTATCCCGTTCAGAATAAAGCCTACACTCATTTTTACGAAGGCTTGAAAGCTGGCGTGATGGACGAACTCGGAATGAGTGGCGGTGAAATGTTTGCTTATAAGACAACCAATGGTTCCAATCTTGATCTCGAAGATGAAGTCTATGATGTAGAAGGAAACAAGCTCTCCTTGGACAAGGATATTTACAGTTCCTACGATATCATCCTCTGCATTTCCACCTTCTCTGCGACTGCTCCGCTCACGGCTAAGTGTAAAATCTTTGGCTTCCGTGGTGCGACAATGCATGGAATGAATGACATCATCCTCGGCTCCGGTCTCGCGGTGAATTACGAAGAGGTTTCTGCCGATGCGGAGAAGATGCGTAAAGCTCTCGATCAACCGGAGTCCGTGGAAATCGATTTCGAGCTCGAAGATGGAAAAATTCTCACGGCTTGGCTTGGCCTCAATGGTCAGTCGGCTCAGAAATCTCACGGTCTTTGCCAAGGCACCGCACCAGACATTGCAAACCTTCCTGCGGGTGAAGTTTACTTCGTCCCAGAAGATGCCAAGGGGCAATTCCCGATGAAATATGAAGATGGAACACTCGGTGTTCTTGATGTCGTAAATCGTAACATCGTCCGCTCAACTCTGATCGAAGGCAACCAAGAAACCATCGATGAGCACAATGCCGCACTCAAGGATGATCCCATGACGGGCACACTTGGTGAGCTTGGTTTTGGAACGCAGGTCCTTCCCGTTTCTTACTCAGACATACAGGACGAAAAAGTCCTCGGGACCTGCCACCTCGCGACTGGTCGTGACGACCATCTCGGCGGAGATATCGTGCCGGACATGTTCAAGAAGCATGAGAATAGCACACATGATGATATTCTTTTTGCGCCACATAAAACCCCGAATTTTAACGTCAAAGAAGCACGGATGGTGTGGAAAGATCGCACTGAAACGATCATCGAAGACTTCAAACCCTCAGCATACGTCATCGCCGCGATGTCCGAGCGAGAGTTGGTCACAGCTTAACCGACAACCTTACTTTTGCCGTGTCGCCTGCAGAGAAAGCCTGCTGGTGGCACGGCTTTTTTTCTCCCTCGCCGAGCGAACAGGATCATTCTTAATGATCGCGGAGGATTAATTTGAATTGAGGATCCACAGACGAAGCAAACATCGGGAGGAGGCTTTGTTGGGCTGGCTTCGCCAAAATCCGCAGGAGTGGAAACACGACACACACTACGATATTTTGTTCCAGTCACTGGCGCTTAAAAAGCGTCAAGAGATCCTCGACACGGTGGGGAGCCTTCCTGAGGAATCGATGAGGGTTAAGTTTTAAGACTGCTGATTCTTCCAACAGAAAATGAAGAGCTCAAACCCTGGCTGAATGATAAAAATATGGTGGAAATTTCAGAGGTGGATTTTGACGCTCTTTTTGAAAAGCAGAAGGCGCAAGAAAAGAAGTGAAAAGGCTAGGGCCTAGGCATGCTTTGCATGCCATTCGTGATAGATCTTCGGTGAAATTTCCGAAGGCTTAATCTCGGAACGGCCACCCCAGAACACGTTGGTGTAGGAGACGGGGATGCCGACGGATTCGAGATGGCGATCGATGGCGGCTTTGTGCTCCATCACTTTATCTTTCTCAGTTCCGTGGACCACGCCCATGATGTTCACGTCGCCAAATCTTGGGCCGCCTTCACGCCAGTAAGCATGAGTCATGCAGTGGTGACGGCCGACTTCACCTCCGGATTCTACTTCGCGACCTTTTGGCACCGCCCAGTGGAATAGGCCATTGAAGCGAGTGACACGCTTTCCGGTATCGGATGGCTTCACGTGCTCAAGGAAGGTTGAGAAACGGCCGATGACTTTCTTACGATCCAGCTCTGAGGCAACTTCGTAAAAGCGCTCTAAAGAAA
>JBDNAW010000076.1:0-21252 GCA_039768255.1 Akkermansiaceae bacterium
ACGCTTTTCACCGGTCAATGGATGGCCCGACACGGTTGCCGCAGCTTCCGAGCCTGGAAGACCCCTTTCGAAGAAACTTACCCCGCACTCCTTCGCGCCAATGGCTACCACGTCGGCCAGATCGGCAAGTGGCACAACGGAAAATTCCCCGCAAAGGAGTTCGACTACGCCAAATCCTACTCTGGCAAACATTGGTATGACGACGGCAAGGGCGGTCAAATCCACGTCACCAAGCGCAACGAAAACGACGCCCTCGATTTTCTCCGAAAGCGCCCAGAAGATAAGCCTTTCTGCCTCACCCTCTCCTTCTTCGCCACCCACGCGGAAGATCGCCACCCAGATCAATTCCGCCCCCAACCGGAAAGCATGGAGCTCTACCAAGATGTCACCATTCCGGTCCCCGTGAATGCTACTCAAAAATCATGGGACAACCTCCCCGACTTCTTCACTGATAAAAACGAAGGCCGTGTTCGCTATCACTGGCGCTTCGACACTCCGGAAAAATTTCAGACCATGATGAAGAATTACTACCGCCTTGCCACCGAGGTCGACGCGGTCTGCGGCAAAGTTCTCGCCACCCTCAAGAAGCAAGGAGTCCTCGATAACACGCTCGTCATCTTCACCACCGACAACGGCTACTACCACGCGGAACATGGACTCGCCGACAAATGGTATCCCCACCAGGAAAGCATCCGAGTTCCACTCATCATCCACGATCCTCGCATGGCGAAAAGCAAGCACGGCACGACCAACGATGACTTCACCCTCAACGTCGATCTCGCTCCAACCATCCTTTCCGCCGCAAATATCGATGCTCCGAAAACCATGCAAGGCAGCGACATCGCGCCTCTCTATCTAGCTGAGACCCCGCCCGCCTGGCGCACCGAGTTCTACTACGAGCACCCCACCATCACAAACGCCGAACGCATCCCCACCTCAGAAGCCTTGGTTAGAAAGGACTACAAATACCTCACCTTCCCCGAGCACAAGGTCGAGCAACTCTTTGATCTCAAAAACGACCCCCATGAGGAAAACGACCTCATCAATGATCCGGCTCACGCCGAAAAACTCGCCGAAATGCGTCAACGCTTTCAGCAACTAAAAAAGGAAGCTCACTGATTACTTCAGCTCGACGCGAACCGTGCGCCCTGCGCGATCGACTTGGGTGTTCACGGTCATCGTCTTCCCCTCGCTCCTGACGACCACCTTGTAGTCCCCTAAGAAACCTCGCACCTGACTGCGTCCACTCGCGTTGGTCTTCACCGTCTCGTTCGTCCACCACTGGTTCTTCACGAGATCGACAAAGACCTTGCCCGCCGGCTTGAGACTCCAATCCTTTCGCCATAGTGCGGCATGCGGCTTCCAGTGCGCATTCTCCCAGAATCCCCATTGCACGATCGCATTGAAGTTCGGGTGACTAAAGGTTGCGAGCATCACGTCTCGATAGTAATCCGCCTGCAGTTCCTCATCGTCCCCCGCCTCCACATCAAACTCGCTCAGCTGAAGCTGCGGCGCGATCTTCGAAAAGTCATCATAGACCTCCAACAGTTCTTCCGGCGGGGTCAGCGAAGTCAGCGCGAAGTGCGCCATAAAACCCACCGTATCGGGCGCCTGCCCCTTCTCATTGAGAAAACGAATCACTCGCTTGTAGGGCTCCCGCTTGTATCCCTCTGGCAAAATTTTCCCTTCATTGATCGCATGGGTCGTCTCGGGTGCTAAGCGGCGCGCTTCCGCCATGATTTCGGCAAGAATCTCCATCCCGCCATATTCTTTTTCGTAGGTGTGCTTTCCCCAAGCCACGATGTGATTGATGGTATCCCACTCCGTGACCACCTTATCGGTCTTCGTTAAAACATCCGCCATGTGATCCCACAGCCATTTCCGGTGAGCTTCGGGATTCCCTACGTAAACTTTTTCAATGGCATTGAAGTCCATCGCCCCCCACGAGAGGTAGTGCCCTCTGATCCCGATCTCATGCTCCCTCAGCCAGGGAATCGCCGACTCCATCAGAACGCCATAACTCTTCTTCCCACGCGCACTCCCACTCGTCTGCTGCTTCCAAACATGAGGTCGAAATTCGCTCTCAAAAGTCACCGCATTAAAGAACTCCTTCACCATCTCGCGATACTTCTGGGCCTCTTCCCAAGTCGTCACGAACTTCTGTCCATTGCGCACCTTGGTGTAAGGAAAGTCCTCTTTCCCTGCTCCCAACAAATGAGCATTCACCGTGTTCCCAAATCGAAAGGCATGCCGCTGCATCTCGATCTTTACCTCGGCACCCTCGACAGGTTTCCCGTCGGCATCCACCACTTCGACGACTAAATCGCCTTTCCGAATCTTCTCAATTCGGATCAACGCCTCTTTCCGCCACGCCGCCTCCGGATCACGACCTTCGTAGGTCACTCTCGATTCCGGCAGCTCGGAAACCTTCACCGTCGTCCCGTAATTCACCAGCCGCAGATCAGCGATCTCGATCACCGGCTCCGCTGCGCCCAAATGAAAACTCACGTTTCCCTTGGGATCAAAATCCGATGGCGCCTCAAAAGCCCGCACATGCTGCTCCCACTTTCGAAAGGGTGAAAACTTAAATTCATATCGCTTCTTCCCCGCCCCCGCCTGCACGAAGAGGCTGGCGGGGCCCGGCTCACCCGCCGACTTCGGCCGACGCACCCAAAAGGACACCAAAACCGATTCTCCTTTCTTAAATGACTTCTGCAGCGGAACAATCAGCTGCAAATCCTTGGCCGCCTGCGGCACCTTCCTTAACTCGACTTGATGGGCTTCCGCAAACGGCATCCCTTCAATGCCAATCCACTTGTTCACCGCTTCTCCCGCCTTCTGACTGAGTCGAAGCTTCCCACTCTTGGAAAAGGAAACCACGTCCTCACCTCCCGCAGGCGGCACGATTGCCTCGACCCCGTATCCACGATCCACACCCCCAAAGAACAAAACCGCCAGAAACACTTCCGCTCCCCGTCTTTTCAATAAATTCATCATCCCTACTTTTTCAATTTCACCTTACTCGAACTCACTCGCTGCGCGGAATCCAACTGCTTCGATAACTCGGAGACGAGCTCCCGATACTCAACCTGATCCGCCACATTTCTTGGAGCCATCTGCGTTTCCGCATGATCGAAAAGCTCCCGATACACGATCTTTTTTGAATCCGTCTTAATCCATTCCGTGTAGCGCCAGCGATCAGTCCGCATGCTGTAACCAACCGTCGAGCCCCGTGGATAACGACTCAATGCAAAGGGTCGTAAACTCTTTTCCGCATCTTTCAAAACCGGCTCCAAACTCATCCCATCGCACGACTCCGGCACCTCTCCTCCGGTCAGCTTCGCCAAGGTTGGAAAGACATCGACCATTTCCACCAGCGCTTTCGAGCGCTTCCCTTTCTCAAATCCCGGAGCCGACACCACAAACGGCACCCTCGTATCCAACTCAAGATTGGTGTGCTTACACCAAAGCCCATGGTCCCCCAGCTTGTAACCGTGATCACCCCAGAGCACGACAATTGTATCCTCCCTCAAACCCAACCGCTCCAGCTCCGCCATCACCTTTCCCACCTGCGCATCCGCAAACGAAACACAGGCCGCATAGCCGTGCTTCAATTCCCGCGTCAGCTCATCGCTCAAATCCCCTTCTTTGGGAACCCCCTGATAGGACCGCAATTCATTCCACTTCGTAAACGCAATCTCAGGCGATCCTTCAGGCAGAGCACGATCCGGAACCTCAAACTTCTCCCGTTGATATAAATCCCAATACCTCTTCGGAGCTGCGAACGGCAGATGCGGCTTCGCAAAACCGACACACATGAAAAACGGCTTCTCCTTATTCCGTCGCAGCGACTCAATCGCCTGCACCGCTACCGCGCCGTCTTGATAAATCTCATCAGTCACCTCCGCACTTTCCACTGCGGGCCCCTTGCTCGCCGCCGAAACCTCAAGTGGCGACAGCCCCTTTTTCTGAGCCGCCTTTTTCCGCTCATCCATCGAGGCCATCACTTCCTTGGAAGCATAGAGCGCACCCGGCCGATCCAGATGCTCCACCCAGCTCTCCTTATCGTCACGTCGATGATGATAGACCTTCCCAAAGGAAGCCGTTACAAATCCCCGCTCTTTAAAATAACGCGGCATAGTCATCGCCTTCGGATGAACCTTTCGAAAAGGCGTCCACAGATCATCGATCCCGCTCGAATCAGGATACAGCCCCGAGAGCATACTGATTCGAGATGGACCACAGATTGCCTGCTGACAATAAGCCCGCTCGAACAGCATCCCCTCGGAAGCTAAAGCATCAATATGAGGACTCTGTATCCCCGCTTCACCATAACACCCCAGCTCGGATCGAAGGTCATCGATGAAAAAAATCAGAACGTTTTTTTCCTTTGCGCCCAACACACATAGTGAAACGAAAAAGAAATATGCGCAGTGAGAGAGTCGAAAAGGAACAACCATTGAATGCCTGTAAAATACTCAGACCGCCTCGGAGCACACGTCACGTGTTCTAGTGACATCTTCCCATGTGATTTACTTCTTCCTTTTAGGTATCGGCTTTAAAGAAGGATCAAATTCTGGATTTAAGGTTGAAGGAATATCCACGTTCGTGCGCTTCTGCCATTGCTTCAAATCATGCAACAATTCAGCCGCTTGTTGAGAATGGCTGGCTGCCAAGTTTTGACTCTCCCCCACATCGTCTTTCAAATTGTAGAGTTCCACCTCTCCAGTCTCGAAGAACTGCATCAGCTTCCAATCGCCTTTCCGCACAACGCTACAAGGAGTCGCACGCCAATGCATCTTTTGCGTTCCAAACACCGGGGTCGTTCCTCCAGGCCCCGTGAGATACAACGGATAATACCAATAAATCGCCCGTTCTTCAATCGATTGGCCTTTCATCAAAGGAACCATCGAAACCCCGTCCGTGGGCTGCGTTGCCTGATCTGGAAGCGACACACCTGCCAACTCGGCAAAGGTCGGAAAATAATCAACTCCTATGACTGGAGTGTCACAAACCGTCCCCGGCTGAATCGTCTTCGGCCAACTCATACAGAGCGGAGCACGAAGCCCTCCTTCATAAAACGATCCCTTATACCCCTTTAGTGGAGCATTCGTCGTCGCTCCCACAAAGCCGCCATTGTCTGAGGTGAAAATCAGCAAGGTGTTCTCCTCCAGTCCGTGATCTTGAAGCGCCTTCCGAACCCGCCCCACCGAGGTATCCACCGCCTCGACCATCGCCGCATAGACCGGATTCCATTTTCGATCCCACTTCCTAGAGGCCAATTTCTTGCGGTATTTCTCCACTACCTTCTCTCGCGCATTGAGGGGCACGTGGGGATCAAAATGGGACAGATAGAGGAAAAACGATTCTTCCTTGTGATCTCCAAGGTAGTCCACCGCCGCGTCCGTGAGCCATTCGGCCACATCTTCATCACCATAGAATTTATGGTCCTTATTGAGCCCTGCTCCTCGACCATCGACATCATTCTCGTCAAATCCCTGCCCATCCTCTCTTCCCAAATGCCATTTCCCGAGGTGGCAGGTCTTGTAACCACCCTCTTTCAACATCTCCGCCAACGAAACCACCGAAGGCTCCAAACTCCCTTTCGCCAAAATCTTTCCATCTCCTTTCCTGTTTTCTTGGTTGGGAACCAGTAGCCGCATCAAGGGCACCTCTCCTTTTGAAACCACCCCTGGCTGCCACATTTTTGTACGGGTCGTATACATCCCACTCATGATCATGGCACGCGACGGCATACAGTTGGCCGCCCCCGGATACGCATTTGAAAACGCCATCCCCGAGCTCCGAAGGGCATCAATATTGGGAGTCTCATAAAATTCAGCTCCATTATACCCCACATCGGCCCAACCAAGATCATCTGCAAGGATGAAGACAATGTTCGGTTTCCTCTCCTCCTTCGCTTCCAAAACCGGTTGAGAGCCGAAGAACAGAAAGAAGCAATTGAGGACCATTAGAAGTTTGTTCCCCAAGCGGATATTCGGTATTTCTAAATGAGGCATTTTTACGTCGTAGGATCTAGCACGAGAGGATTCCAGCAACATGTCACATATTCTAGTGACAAGACAAAACCTCTTTCTCTTCCTAGAAAAGATATTCCTAAATTGGAAATGATTCTCTAATCGCAATTGCACAAAACACCCCCACCACCACGGGCCAATCCATCTCTAACGAAATGAACCTAAAAAAACTACCTCCTCAAGGGAAATCCTGGCTGACAGCCGCTGCGCTCGTCGCCCTTTCCGCTTCAACCTCATCAGCACAGATCGTCGCTGGTTGGGACACCTATTCCGGAACAGGCGCCGACGATGCACCTGTCGATGCACCTGTCGTCGCGACTGGTATTACCGCTAGTCTTGTCACCGTTGGTGAAGGGAGAAATTGGGTCATCATTGATGAACGAGGTGCCAGCAGCGACAGCACTTGGGGCACTTACGTGGGGCCTCCACCTGCTGATACCACCATCGGGACAAACAATGATCAAAACCTCGAGCTCTCCAACGCAGCGACCGGGGGAACGATCACTATGACCATCACCAACAATTCTGGTGAGGATATCGCACTCAACGCCTTTCACATGGATGCTCTCGCTTTCCGCCCCAAAGCAGCGAGAACTTACACCTTAGACGTCCAAGCTGGTGGTGCCATCACTGCTGGAAACGTCTACACCTCTGGTGATCAAGAAATCAAATCTCAAGGTGGGCTTCCACCAGACAACGATCAGGGAGATGACATCGATCACGATCTCACCGGCCTTGCCGACTCGACTCTCGAGAATGGCGGCACCGTTCAGTTTCTCCTTACCTTCTCAGGTGGTGCGGGAGACAATGCCGGTGGTCACGATCTCTGGATCGATAATTTGGCGATTTCCGCTAGCTCCGCTGGGGCGGACCAGTTAGCGATCACTGAGGCACCTGCTAGTGCTACCGCTGGAGAGGATTTTTCTGTCACCGTCCAAGCTCAGGATGGCAATGGTGCGCCTTTGGCTGGTGGAGTCACGCAAGACACGGTGATCTCTCTCACCACGGCCGATGGCACTGGAATCCTGAGTGGTAATACGGCAACTATTACCGCCGGGACCAACTCCGTCACTCTCACCGGCGTGCAATACACCGTTGCCGAGGACATCACTCTCATCGCAAACCAGACAAGCGGAGACCTCCTCGTTTCAAGCGCAGAAAGCTCAATAATTAGTTTCTCCACTGGCGTAGCCTCAGTGCTGAGTGTCGAATCTGCGAATGATGGGACCGGAACTGTAATCGGGAACACCTCCTACCGTATCAGCGACCCCGCAGAGACTCTTGAGGTCTTCGCAATCTCGCGCGATTCAGTTGGCAACTTCATCGCCTTTGAGTCAGGTGCATCATTCACGCTCGAAAATATTACTGACGCACTCGTCGCTGGAGATCTTTTGGATAATGGAGATGGCAGCGCCACCTTCACCATCCAAAATCTTGGAACCGGAGTGATCCGTGCATCACTTGATGGACTGACTGATGGAGATTCCGGCCTCATTACGGTTGAAGAGCCACAGAACCGCTGGATCGCCCAAACCCTAGGCTCATGGGGTAACAATAATAACTGGCTCGATAACGAGACGCCATTCTTCGATAATACGACGGACCTCTTCTTCATGGACGAGTTCGCCGTCACCGCGCAAACCTTCCTGGGTGGTGATCGCACCGTTCGCTCTTTGAATTTTACGGAGTTTGCTGATCCTACCGTGACTCAGCCATTCTTTCATGCTCGCTTCGTCATCAACAACAATGTGGCGCTTGCCGCGAGCCTGACAATGGACACCGATTCAACGACGGATCCAGTTAAGATCAACATCGCCGAGGGCGCGGAAAGCAACATCGATCTAGGGGGCGTCAACAATGCCTTCATTCCGGATGTTCCTGAGAACTATGGCAACCTGATCCTTGCCGACTCCCTTTTGATCACTCATTTAGGAACTGGTAACCTGACCTTCTCTCGCCCCATTACCGAGGTTGACGAAGGGACCAATATTACGATTGATGAAACCTCCACTGGCACCATTACCTTCCGCGGAGCCAATACCTACACCGGTAATACAACCGTCAACGGAGGACTCCTGCGTCTCATCAACGGTCAAGCCATCGGAGATGCCGCATCGCTTATCATTAATGGAGGCATGGTCGAAATCGAAGAACGCGAGACCGTTGGCAACTTGTTCATCGATGGAATCCGGATGGCTCCAGGTGTTTACGGAAGCACTTCCTCAATTGCCCCTGCAGCTAATCAGGATGATACCAAATTCGCTGGATTTGGCACTCTGACCGTCGTTGGTGTAGCTGTGGGAGAACTCCAAATATTGAGCATCAATAGGACAGACACCGAAGTCACTCTCACTTGGAGCTCCAATCCAGGTGATGCTTACAGTATTTTCTTTTCTGAAGACCTTCAAAACTTTGATGCCGAAATCAACGACGGTATTCCAGCATCCGCTGAAGGAGGTGTCACCGAATATAGCTTCCCTGTCAGTGTGCTCGGCGGTGTTGAGAAAGCGTTCTTTAGAGTCGTTAAGAACTAATCCTTAAAGACACATGACTTGAGGTATTACCGACTCAAGCCCTTTCATTGAAAACCCTGCCTCACTGCCTGAGGTGGGGTTTTTATTTTGATGGCTTTTCTAGGCGAGCGCTCGACCTTCATCTTTGTGATTTTAAAGCATCAAATCGGCTCCCTTGTTTCACCGGCAAAATCGAAGAGCGGATAAACGAAACGAGGAGTCAGAGACACCTAAAGGAGCATCAAAACCATTCACGGCACAGCCATTGTGCTCTCATCTCACCTCAAGTGGAGAAACGCGCTACCGTTCCTACCTCAGCTCTTGCACTCGAATATTACGAAAGAACACCTTCCCGGACTTCGCCTTGTGAACCTGAAGTCCAAAGAAGCCCGATGAGTAAGTGGCATCCCCAACCCAGTGAGCGGCGGGCACTCCATTGAGCCACGTTTTCACGACGTTTCCTTTCGCTTCGATGGTGATGCGATTCCAACCCTGCCGGTTGATCGCCGCGCGAACAGCTTTGTGCTCCTCCAACCAGAGCGGATAAAAATATCCACCGCAAGATTGCCCATACACCCCACCAGACCATCGACGGTCACCAATGACCCCCTCCATCTCAACCTGAGGACCGAAGACTTCGACATGATCCCCCTTCATTCGATTGCTTGCACGAAACATCACACCCGAATTGAGGTTCTCTCCCCACTTAAGATCACAGGTAAATACAAAATCCTGAAAGTCCACTTTATCACTGCACAAATAGGTGCTCGGAGTCCCCGGAACTGCCGTTCCGACAATCATTCCACCCTTCACTTCGAAAAGAGCCTTCCCGCCTTTGGCATTCCAGCCATCCAGATTCTTGCCATTGAAAAGACTGACGAATCCTTTTTTTAAATCCGGCTCCTTAGCCAAATTCAAAAGCATCTTCGACGGCTCCGGAACATTCTTCTGTTTCCTGTATTTCTGATACCACTCACTTTGAGTGTCGGCGATGGTGCCTGCGAGAACAGGAAGACAAGAGAGGGTCGAGAGAAGGAATGACTTCATCGTTTTACTTTTTAAAAGCGGGATGATTCTCGTCACCTCCGCTGAGGATGTAGGCCACAAGGTCGAGAATCTCTTCTTTCTTCAGCATCATCAGCAAGGTCGAGGGCATCATCGAGACCTTACTTGGCTCGATGCTTTCCACTAACTTACGATCGACATTGACTCGTTGATTCGGATCACTGAGATCGGTGTTGATGGTGACGTTATCACCACTGAGATTCACGACAACCCCTGTAAGACTCGTTCCGTCTTTTAAAGCAACCACGATAGGCGCGAACTGCTCATTGATCTCCTTACTTGGATTGAGAATCTGATCGAGCAAGTCGTGTGGACTATACCGCCCACCGGAACCAGTAAGATCGGGCCCAGTCATGCCGCCGGCATTACCAAAGCGGTGACAGGCGTAGCAAGCCGAAGCCGCGAACATCTTCTTCCCCTGCGCAAAATTGCGCCCCTGCATCCCGTTTTGCGCCGCTTCACTGAGGTCTTCGAGTTTCCACATCGTTGGTGTCCGTCCCGCGAACATCGCACCCGAAAGCTCAATCGCACTCTTGCGCTCAGGCTTCTTGGAGATGAGCTTGGCGTGTTCTTTTTTCTCAAGCTTTGTAAATGTGGCGAGTGAATCATTGCGGATAAATTCAATAAATTTAGTAAAGCTCGCTCCCCCGTTGTAGTTCGCCGCTTTCAAGAACCATTCCAACTGACGCTTCCTTAAATCACTCGTCCAGCCCGTCTTCAAAAAACGAATACTGCGAGCATATTCCATCTGAGGTTCTTGGCTCGGCGCCGCCTCAATCAATGCAATCGCTTTCGCTGCCGTATTCGGAGACTCCAGATAAGCGAGGGTCTCGGTGAGAAGCCAATTCTCTTCAAAAGAGCCTGCCGGGTAAGAGGCATCAAGCTCTTTAACAATCGTATTCAACACCTCCTGAGCAGGATCACCGAATCGATTGAGGACGATTTGAATTAAACGAACATAAGAAAGACGCCCTTCCAAGGTGAGCTTTCCATAATCATGCTTGAGCAAAGACGCCAAAATCGCGTCACGTGTTGCCCCGTCCTTCTGCTCTCCCTCGACTTTAGTCAAAGCCAACAAGGCTTCGATTTGCGCCATCGCGATACTTTCATTCAGTGCCTTCTCTTTCCAATGCGAGACCTCTTGATGCTCCAAGGCCGTGCGCGCAGCCGTGCGGATGTAACGATCCTCATGCCCCAAATATGGCCACACGAAAGCAACCGCCTGAGGGTCGGCTTTTCCGTGGTAAGCTTCGATACTCTTTCGCAGCTGATGCAACGGTAGTTTCGCTGGCTCCGAGCTCACAGGTGCCGTGCTCTCCGAACCGCTGTACGTTACTCGATAGAGGCCAGACTGCACTCGGCGGCCTCCAATCGCAAAATACATCGCACCATCGGGATGAATAATCGCATCGGTCACCGGAAGAGGCCCTCCAGTAATAAACTCCTCCTTTGTCGCAGTGTAGCTCGCTCCTTCCGGCTGGAGATGGACTGCATAAATCTTCCCCCAACTCCAATCGAGAGCGTAGAAAGCATTTTGATACTTCGCAGGAAACTTTGCCCCGTATCCAAAGGTCGTGCCGGTCGGTGAACCGGGACCAATATTGAGAGTCGAGGGCATGTTATCGAAGTAAAACTCCGGATACTTACCCGCACCATTTCGCCACCCATATTCTCCACCACTTAGGACGTGATTGACGCGGGTAGGCCGATACCACGGCGTATTGAAGTCATACTCCATATCGGCATCGTAAGTGAAGAGGTCGCCATTGTGGTTGAGACTCGCATCATAAATATTGCGGAACCCATTTGCGAAGACCTCGAAATCTTTCCCCTCAGGATCGACCCGATAGATAAAACCACCCGGGGCTAAGCGGTCACGATTATGCCCCCGCCCATCGGGCATTCTCTTTAAAAGATGATCATCACCCCAGAAAGGGCGAGCGGGAGAGCTTTCGACAGTCTCAGTCAGATCAACATTATTTCCACAGATCAAATAAAGCCCCTTTTTGTCAGGCGTGAGAACGATGGCATGCACCCCATGATCTCCACGCGCTTCCATGCCGCGTAGTTTCTCAACCTTATCCAACTCATCATCACCATCGCTATCAGTGATGCGATAAAGCCCACTCTCGATCTTACGTTCGTAATCATTCACTGCAATGTAGAGGGCGTCGAAGGCGAAAAGCATCCCATTGACCGCACGAATTTCGAGCGGGAGCTTTTGAACGTCAGAATCCTTCAACTCCTCACCCGCCGCTGGAGGTGAAAAGCGATACAGACCGCCGTATTGATCACTCGCATAAATCCGTCCCTTGTCGTCATTGCATAAATTCACCCAAGATCCCTGCTCAACGCCGGGAACGGAATACAACAACTCAACCTCAAAGCCCTCAGGTTTCGTAATATTGGCAACTGGAGTCGCCTTATTCTGACCAATCGCTGGCCCAACTTTCTGAGGCTTCTTCTTCCCTTTAGCCACGACCTTCTTCTTAGCCGCGCCCTTTCCTTTCTCGATCACCTGCGCATCACTGGGGATCGCGAAATCTTTAAATGTAATCGCACCACCCGCTGGGAGCGACTTCAAAAACACATCCTTAATCTGCACCTCCATCGGTTTGTTACTCGCAATCTGAAATCCCAGGAGACCTTTCAGTGCCAGCTTCTTTGTGTCAAAGTCACGGAATTCAGCCGTCTTTTTTCCATTCACGAAATGAATCACATGATTCCCTTTCGCGATAATCGTATAGTCCTGCCAATCCGCGGCATTCGCACGAATCATTTCATGCCGATCTGCAAGCCAAAGTTTCTTCTCAGGATCGGCAACGACTCCTTGACCGTTCTTCGCGATGATTCCACGTCCCCGCTCCTCATAGAGCATTCCATTTAAGGAAGGAATCGGATGCACGTCACATTGATATCCACCCAACGACCACTTCCCTACGGAACTCAATTCCTGAGCGCGAAATTGAATTCCAGAATGGCTACCCTCAATCTTCATCTTAGCCCGCAATTCGAAATTCTCTACTTCCCCTCCGCGCCAAATCAGAAACTGATTATATTTGAGCTGATCACGCCCTTTTGCCTTTCCTGTCACCACGCCATCTTTAATCGACCAAATCTCAGGATTTCCATCCCAGCCTTTTAGATCATTGGCATTAAAAAGAGACTGATCGCCTTCTTCCTGAGCCAAAAGCGAAGGACTCCCCATCAGAAGAACTACCACAGCTTTTCTGAAAATTAGTTTGGTAGATTGAATCATCATTATTTTTGAAAATTACGCAGGAATATGTACCGCTTTTTCATGAGTGGCACGTCACGTATTCTCGTGACACTTAGGATTCATTTGATGCTCGACGAATCATCTTTTGACCACCGAAAAAAGAGCCATCCTCATCTCAGAGAAACCTCGTGATCCTAGAATTCGAAGTTGGGTTTCCATTTTCACTTGTTAGGTTCTCAAAATTCAATGTTCCAGCGATTCATCATCTTCCTCTTCTTATGCTTCCCACTTCACGGAGAAGTAAAAGAGGGAGCACAGTGGTTCTACCGCGTCTGGCAAACAGAGGATGGCCTTCCTGACAATAGCGTCTCAGCTATTTCCCAATCCCCCCAAGGCTATCTCTGGATTGGCACCAATGGTGGAGTCATTCGCTTTAACGGGAACACTTTTGCACCCCTCCCACTTCGAGAAGTCCAAAAACTACCGAGTCGACAAGTCCATGCCATGACCATGGATCGCTTAGGCCAAGTCTGGATGGGGATGGAACGCGGACCAATCGTCTGCATTGGAGAAGAATCCTTCAAAACATTCACTGAAGCCGAAGGAGTGCTCAACAGGAGGACATCTAATATCACCGAAGATCAACAAAACCGAATCTGGATCGCTTACTCCAGGTGGATCTGCCTGATCGAGGGTGAGCAAATCACTCGCTTTGGAGCGAAACAAGGTGTTCCCCAAATCAATGAATCAAACGTTATCTGTGATATCGACGACAACATCTGGCTGGCGTCAGGCTCCAAACTCAAACTACTCAATCAAGACGAGTTCATCAAAATAGCCGACTTTAAAAACTCGCCAATCAAAGTCGCCCCCTCTCGCGACACCGGCCTCTGGATTACTCACGACTCCAAGCTCATTCACTTTAAAAGCGCAGATCAACAAACCACGATTGCGAACCTGCCTCCCAACACCGAAGTCACCACCTTGATGGAAGACAACGAGGGAGCCGTCTGGGTTGGCACTCGTCAAAAGGGGCTCTTTAGAATCCACAAGAATCAACTCGAAACCGCCCCCACTTCACATCTCTGGATTAACTGTATTTCTGAGGATCAGAAAGGAAACATCTGGGTCGGCACCAATGGTGGTGGCCTCAACCTTATTCTCCCCCGCATCGCAAAACTCACTGATTCATCCCACGGATTTCCTCTCCCCTCTGTCCGTTCCACCTGCAGTGATGCCTCAGGGCGTCTGTGGGCAACAAGCCTCGATGGCCAACTTGCCTTCAAAGAAGCTCAACAATGGCATCTATTTGACAAACTCCCCGATAACGCCCTAGCCAACTGCGTCACCTCCGACACACAAGGACGAATCTGGATTGGAACTCAAAATCACGGACTCCTCCAAATCAGCAACAACAAAATCATCACTTACTCCGAAAAAGAAAACCTTTCCAGCAACAGCATCCGCTCACTACTTCCTTCAAAAAACGGAGACCTTTGGATCTCTACAAGCAGACCAGACCAACTCCACCGCCTCCGAGACGACACCATTTCACTGATCAAACCGCCCATCATTCTGAAGCCCATCCGCGCCATCGCAGAAACATCTAACGGCACCATCTGGATCGGCACCGCAGACGGACACCTGCTCCGCGTAAATAACAACGAATTGATCGACGAATCCGAAATCGATGGCCCCATTCACCGATCTATCCGCACCCTTCATGCAACCCCAGATGGCAGTCTCTGGATCGGCTACGCCGGAGATGGACTCGGCCATCTTAAAGACGGCATTTATCGCCGCTTCACGACCGATATTGGCTTGCATGATGACTACCTCTCTCAAATTCAGCACGACCAAAATGGTAACCTCTGGATCGCGGCGAACCGGGGACTCTTCCGAGTCGCTCTTGATAATTTGCTCACACCAAAGAGCCACCTCTACTGCCAAGTCTTCGGCCGAGACAATGGAGTCCCCAGTATTCAACCTAGCCGCGACTACGCTCCTTCCTCCACAACCTCTGCCGACGGCCAACTCTTTTTCAGCACCTACAGTGGGCTCCTGGAAGTAAACTCAAACAAAATACAGCATAGCCAACCTCCACCTACGGTCATCCTCGAGAAAATCTCACTCAATGACGAGCCCATCGCCCTTTTTAAAAAGCGCTCCATGCTTTCCAAAGAGATCGACACCCAAACCGCCGACCTGAGCGCATCGAATCCATTCATTGAACTTCCTCCGGACCACGATAACCTCGTTATCTCCTTCGCAGCTCTCGACTTTGCCACCCCCGAGAACACCCTCATCCGCTACCGACTCCAGCCCGTGGACGAAAAATGGCAGGTCATCGATCAACAAAACCGTGTTACCTTCCCCCGCCTTCCGGCCGGTCAATATCGCTTCGAAGTCATCGCCAGCAGTGACACCGGTAATTGGACCACAGAAGGAGCTTCCGTATCGATCATCGTAAAGCCCTTCTTCTGGGAAACCTGGTGGTTCAAATTCGGAATCGCCAGCCTCACCGCACTTATCGCTGGAGGAATCGTTTTCCTAGGCCTACGTCGAAAGCACCAAATCCAGCTCCAAAAACTCGCCGCCCGAGAAGACCTCGAGAAAGAGCGTAGCCGCATCGCTCGTGATATTCACGACGACCTCGGCGCCAGCCTCACCCACATTTCCCTCCTTAGCCAGTCTCTCTCGACAGAAAAAGACCAGCCAAAATCCGCGATAAATCAAATTCGCTCTACCACCCGCGAGCTCATGCGCTCCATGGATGGAGTAGTCTGGGCCATCAGCCCAGAACACGATAAGTTCGATGATCTCGCGAACTACCTCAGCTCCTACGCGCAGGAATTCCTCAACGCCGCCGAAATCCGATGTCGCCTCCTCTTCCCCGTGGATCTTCCCGACCGGAGACTCTCCGCCCAACTCCGACACAATCTCCTCCTCGCCTTCAAAGAAGCCCTCAACAACATCGTCAAATACGCCGGAGCCAGCGAAGTCCGCATTTCACTCGAACCCGCGCCCAACTCCTTCTCTCTTAAAATTCAAGACGACGGTAGCGGCCTCGATTCCGCTACCTCCACCGACCGCACCCATGCCGGAAATGGTATGGCCAATATGGAAGAACGAATGAAGGAAATTGGTGGTATTTGCATTTTTGAAAGTTCCCCAGAAAAAGGCACCCTCGTAGAATTTAAAATTCCCATCTCTTTGGAGACTCAAACCCAAAGCTCTGTCACTTGAACACGGGACAAGCAACTTTCGCTATTTTGCATATTATCATTAAAAGTGAGCGCCCTACAAAACGACATCACCGTCTCAATTATCGAAGACGATATCCCTCTGCGCACGATTTACGCCGAATGGATCGAGCAAGCCGAGGGCTTCAATCTCGTCAGCCTCTACGATGATGGGCAAAAAGCATTCGACGGCATCCCCAAGGATCAGCCTGACGTCGTTCTCTCTGACATCAACCTCCCAGGACTCAACGGAGTCGAGTGTGTCAGGGGCCTCAAAAGGCAACTCCCAAAAATTCAATTCGTCATGATCACTGTCTATGAAGATTCCAACCGCATCTTCAAGGCTCTCGAAGCAGGCGCTACCGGCTACCTCCTCAAACAAACCCCGCGCGACCAACTTCTCGACTCCCTCCGTGAAGTCTCCGAAGGCGGCTCCCCGATGAGCAGTGGCATCGCACGTAAAGTGGTCCAATGCTTCCGTAAATCACCTCCCATCAGCGAGGAAAACGATCTGAGCCAACTCTCCAAACGCGAAGAAGAAGTCCTCAACCTCCTCGCCCAAGGTTACCTCTGTAAGGAAATCTCTGATACCCTCGGCATCAGCACCCACACCGTGGACACCTACCGCCGACGCATCTACGAAAAACTCCACGTCCACTCCCGCGCCCAAGCCACCGCTCTCTACAACGAGCTCAAACCTGCCTCGGTCCGGGAACCACAGCCATAAGTCGAAAACAAACCTCGGCATTTAAAAAGCCTCAAACCTTTAAAAATAAAGATTTGAGGCTCTCAGAAAATGGTAGCTACGGGTGGATTTGAACCACCGACCCAAGGCTTATGAATCCTTTGCTCTACCCCTGAGCTACGCAGCCAATTATAAATGGGGATGTGCCGAAGCACGGGCGGGATTTAGTCCCGATGGCTGATCCTGTCCACAAAAAAAGAGGCTTAAGAGAAAAATCCCGTAAGCCTCTTTTGAAAGAAATGAATCCGCCAATTAACCTCCGAGAAGGGTCAGAGCGTCAGCAGCACGGTTTGAGTAACCCCACTCGTTATCATACCATGAGCAAACCTTCACCATGTTTCCATCGATGACGGTCGTGAGGTCAGCATCGAAGATCGAGCTGTGTGGATCACCAACGATATCCTGAAGGACAAGTGGATCTTCGCTGTATTTAAGAACCCCTTTAAGTGGACCTTCTGCCGCTTCTTTGAATGCTGCGTTTACTTCCTCAGCAGTAACGTCAGAACCAAGCTCGGCGACGAGATCAGTAAGAGAACCGGTAGGAGTAGGAACACGGAACGCTCCACCGTTCAGCTTGCCATTCAACTCAGGAATAACGAGGCCGATCGCACGAGCAGCGCCAGTGGAAGAAGGAATGATGTTCACCGCTGCTGCGCGAGCGCGGCGGAGATCACCGTGAGGAGTGTCAAGAAGACGCTGATCACCAGTGTAACTGTGAATGGTGGACATGAAGCCACGAGTGAGGCCCCACTTGTCATTAAGAATCTTCGCAAGAGGTGCGAGGCAGTTTGTGGTGCAAGAAGCATTTGAAACAATGTGGTGCTTCTCTGCATCGTAGAGATCATCATTAATGCCAAGGCACATCGTGAGATCAGGATCGCTCGCAGGAGCAGAAATGAGAACCTTCTTCGCGCCAGCATCGATGTGCTTCTGCGCACCAGGGCGGTCAGTGAAGAAACCAGTGGACTCGAGGACAACATCCACATTCCACTCACCCCATGGGAGATTTGCTGGGTCACGCTCAGCAGTAGCGTGAATCTTGTGCCCGTCAACGATGAGGTAATCATCATCATAGCTCACTTCACGATCGTAGCGACCCTGAGAAGAATCATACTTAAGAAGGTGGGCGAGAGTCTTGTTGTCGGTGAGGTCATTAATGGCGACGACTTTCTTGAGTTCGTCATCACTCATCGAGCGGAGGACCATACGTCCGATCCGGCCGAAACCGTTAATTGCATAATTTGCCATGGGTCTATCCTAGCGTTGTAGTGTTTAAAATTGCCTGCCTGTGGGGCGAGGCGGGCGCATTATGCAAGGAAGACCTCATCCGTCAAGGAATGGTGCGACTTCGCAGACGGAGCTCAATATCTCCATAAAACCTCCCATGAGCTTATTATTCCTCCTCAAATCAAGAATCTGGCAGAAATCGACTTACCACATAACAGATATTTAGGTAGTATGTGCCGAATTCTTCAGGGCCCTTAGAGGGTGAAATCATGACGCCCAACTCCCTCTGCCCTCCAAACCTCCTATCTTTTACAGGCCGATATAATCTCACACTCATTCGATCTGCATCCTGAATATGAAACTCTTAATATTACTTCTCCCCCTTGCGCTCATCGCGTTTCTCTCTCTCGCACAAACCACACCCGAGACAGAAACCGTCAAAGAAGGCCCCATCCGAATCCTCTTCCTAGGACACGACCGCGAAGTCCATCACTCGAACAAATACTACCCCATCCTCTCCAAGGCCCTCGGCCGCGATGGCATTTACTTCGACTACACCACCTCCGTCGAAAAAGCCCTCGGAGATATTTCGTACTTACGTCAATTCGATGGCCTCCTCCTCTACGCCAACCACGACACCATTGAGCCTCACCAATACAAAAACCTCCTCAATTTTATCGAGGACGGCGGCGGATTCATTCCCGTCCACTCCGCCTCCTTCTGCTTTCGAAACGAACCCGGCTTCGTGAAACTCGTCGGCGCTCAATTCCGGCACCACAAAGGCAAGGAATTCACCCCCACCATCACCCACCCCGACCACCCCGCCATGAAAGGCCTCAAACCCTTCCACGCATGGGATGAAACTTACGTCCACACCATGCACGGATCAGATCGCGACATCCTCATGGTTCGCAAACCTGAAGGCGACGACAACATCACCACCCCCGAACCCTGGACCTGGACCCGCACACAAGGCCAGGGCCGCGTCTTCTACACCGCCTCCGGCCACGATCAACGCGTCTGGTCCCAACCCAATTTCCACCAGCTCCTTAAGTCCGGCATCCTCTGGGCCGTCGGCGATGCTCGTCAAAAATCCTACCAGACCTTTCTCAACTCCCGCCCTCCTCTCACCTACGAGACCCGCGATCACATCCCCAACTACGAAAAACGCCCCAAGCCTCTCCAATATCAACACCCCCTCACTCCTGCCGATAGCCTCAAATACACCCAAGCCCCCGTCGGCTGGAAGCTCGAGCTCTTCGCCGCCGAACCCCAAATCGTCAATCCCATCAGCCTCGCATGGGATGAAAAAGGACGCCTCTGGGCCGCCGAAACGATCGACTATCCCAACGAAATCAAAGCCGAGCGCGTCGGCAACGACAAAATCAAAATTCTCGAGGACACCAATGGCGATGGACGCTGTGACAAGGTCACCGTCTTTGCCGACGGACTCAACATCCCCACCTCCCTCACCTTTGCCAACGGCGGAATCTACGTCCACCACGCTGCCGAAACTCTTTTCTTAAAAGACACCGATGGCGACGACCAAGCCGACATTCGCGAAGTCGTCCTCCGTGGCTGGGGCACCGGAGACACCCACGCCGGCCCCTCCAATCTCCGCTACGGCCTCGATAACCAACTCTGGGGAACCGTCGGCTACTCCGCCTACAACAATGACGGCCAAAAATTCGGCATGGGTGTCTACCGCTTCCAAAAAGACGGCTCGAATCTCGAATTCCTTCACCAGTTTAACAACAACACCTGGGGCCTCGGCTTCAATGATATCGGCGATGTCTTCGGCTCCACCGCCAATAACAACCCCAGCTTCTTCGGCAGCATCCCCGCTACCGCTTTCCCTGAGAAAAATAGGGACGGTGGAAAAGGCCAAAGCGCAGTCCTCATTTCCTCCTCTCCCACCTTCCACCCCATCACCCCGAACATCCGCCAGGTCGATGTCTTCGGTGGCTACACCGCCGCCGCTGGACACGCCTTCGCCAATTCCGCGAACTTCCCCGAATCATGGCGCGGGAAAATGGCCTTCGTCGCCGGCCCCACCGGAAATCTTCTTGGAAAGTTCGACGTCTCCCAAGATGGCTCTGGCTTCGCCGCCAAAAACGCCTTCCCCGTCATCGCCTCCGCCGACGAATGGTTCTCCCCCGTCGCCGCCGAGATCGGCCCCGATGGCAACCTCTGGATCTCCGATTGGTATAACTTCATCATCCAACATAACCCCACCCCCAGCGACAACCGCGGCGGCTACGCAGCCAAAAACGGAAAAGGAAACGCCCACATCAACCCCAATCGCGACCGCCAACACGGGCGCATCTACCGCCTCGTTTGGGACAAAGCACCTCCCTCAAAAATCACCTCCCTCAATGGCGCGACCACCGCTCAACTCATCAACGCCCTCTCCGATGCCAACCAATTCTGGCGCCTCACCGCCCAGCGACTCCTCGTCGATGGAAATAAAACCGACGCCACCGCCACCCTCCAGAATCTCTCCAGACAACCCGGCATCGGCGCTCTCCACGCCCTTTGGACCCTCCACGGACTCGAAAAACTCGATCCCGGCACCCACCGCACCGCCCTCCTCTCCACCGACCCCGCCCTGCGCCGCAATGCCATCAAAGCCCTCCCCCTTGATACCAATGGAGTCGACCTCCTCTTCCAATCCGGTGTCATCAACGACCCCGACCTCACCACCCGGCTCGCCGCCTTCGTCGCCCTCGCGCAATTCCCCTCCAGCGAGGCCGTCAAAAACGCCATCTCCTCCCTTGGAAATGATCCCGTCAATCGCGAAGACAAACTCCTCCGCGCCGCCCTCACCGCCGCCTCCACAAACCACGGCATCCCGAACCCCACCGAGATCTCCTACGTCGCGAGCGAGACCAACCTCGTCAAAAACGCCACTTGGAAGCCCGTCACCTACTCGGGAAGCGGAGCAAAACACACTCGAAAGGACTCCTCCTTCATCATCAACTCAGACACCCTCAGTGACACCTCCTGGCAGACCCAGCTCACCATCAAAGCCGACACCCGCTACCGCCTCAGTGCCCTCGTCCGCACGGAGGACATCAAAGGCTCAGGACGCGGAGCACTCCTCAACGTCCACGAACTTCAAAGCCCACGCGTCGCCACCAAAGCCCTCAAAGGCACCAAAAACTGGACCGAGCTCTCCACCGACTTCGATTCCCAAGGCCGC
>JBDNAW010000077.1:0-12863 GCA_039768255.1 Akkermansiaceae bacterium
GAACGCACAATCATCCCGCCATCGAATACGATTGGCGAAGCAAAGACAGGCTCGCCGAAATCATTTTCGGCGAGTTTTTTAATTCCCTCACTTGAGACTTCATGGACGTATCCCATTCCTTCCTCGGTGTAACTGTAGAAACGATTCCCGATAAGTGTCGGCGAGGCCGAAAAATTCCGCTTCAACGATTCCATCCATAATACCTCACCCGTCTCTTGTTTCCGAGCACTCACCCAGCCAGAATCCTCGATCAGATAAATCACACCATCACTGATGCAGAAGGACGGAGTCTTGGGCACGTGCTTTTCTGCGAGAACCTTCAAGTGACTCTCGGTGATATCGCCAGCAGCCCCCTTAAGATCGATCTGCACTAATCTTGGACGCATAAACCCCGTGGCGAGATAAATCTTCTCACCTGATAAAATGGGTGTCGGCACCAAGGACCACCCCCCACCGCAATCCGCAAACCAAACTAGTTCGCCCGTTTTCGGTCTATATGCGCCAATATGCTCGCTGCCCTGACTCACCACCAGGGGCTCACCATTCACCTCTACCACCAACGGAGTTCCAAAAGAAAACTTCCGCGAAGAATCCGCATTCCGCTCTTCCTCCCAAATTTTTTTCCCCGTTTTGGCATCTAATGCGCGCACCAAAGCATGATCTTTTCCGTCCGCACTTAAAACCAAAACGCCATCAATCAAAACCGGGCTTCCGCCATTTCCATGGACCGCCGGATAGCTTTCGTGATAACGCCAACAGACTTCACCATCCTTAAGCCGCAGCGCAGCCGTCCCCATATGGCCAAAATGCGCATAAACCATCCCATCCGCCAGAAGCGCTGTAGGACTCGCCAAACTATTCTTCCGATGGATCATCGCAGCCTCTTTAGCGCTCGGTTCAAACACCTTTTGATTCCACACGATCTTTCCAGACTTTTCATCTATGGCGATCACTCGTAACTCGACCTGGTCTTCACCCGTCGCTGTCGTCAGCACAATTACTCCGCCACTCGAAACCGGAGATGACCATCCTTTTCCGGGAATCGCGGTCTTCCACTTGATGTCATTCTCAAAATTAATCTGAGTCGGAACATTCTTGGCATCGACCACTCCCTGCAGAGAGCCTCCACGCAATTCAGCCCACTCGACACCTAGAGCCATCGTGGCACTCGCTAAGATCAATGTTCCAGACTTTATCATTTCGACACCACGCTCTCAGAAAACCCTAACCTTTCAATCTCCAATCAGCCTCCTACTCTCGTCCCGTGATCAACTGGCATGAGATTCTCCAGAAAAGAGAAACCCAGACCCACTTCGTGGTCGAAGGCCGTCACGGAGTTGAGCGACTCCTCGCCTCCTCATTCATCACCGAAAAAGTCATCGAAATAGGTGCTGACATCACCCGTGATGAAGTATCCGAACTCCTTGGTTTCCGCTTTCACCGCAGCCATCTCGCAATCGCCCAGAAGCCAACCGTCCCACCCTTGAGCGACTTCAGCAGCGGGCCACTCGTCGTTCTGCCCGAGATTGCAGACCCCGGAAACCTCGGCACCATTATCAGAAATACCGCTGCACTGGGAGGGGCAGGCGTCCTCCTCGGAAAAGGAGCATCCCCCTTTAATGCCAAAGCGGTCAGAGCCTCTGCCGGTTCAATTTTCTCAACTCCGATCCATCAAAGCTCAAATCTGCTCGCTGATCTGAACCAACTCAAAAAAGAGCGGATATTGGTCGGCACTTCACTTTCAAAAAACTCCAAACCTCTTACTGCAGGACTGACCTTTGAGCAATCGATCGCTCTTCTGCTCGGTCCGGAGGACTTTGGCCTCAGTCATGAAATTGAATGTCTCTGCGATCATCTTTTCCACCTTCCCATGGCCCGTAAGGTTGACTCGCTGAACGTCGCATCTGCTTCAGCCATTTTTTTGCACTCTTTCCAATGACCGACCATCGCAAACCACCTTCATATTTCTGTTACCTCACCTCTCCAAAATTATGTTGGAACTCTTCCAATCAGTAAAAACCGTAGACTTCCACTTCCGCCCACATGTGGGTGAGACACCAAGGACCTCACTTTATAAGAACCGTCACCCCCTTGATTGATAAAGAGCCTATACGCGCCTCTCATCCGCAGGCTTTTTCGTCACTTGCACCCTTGAATTTTAACCTTACTCTAACAAGGTATGAAAGACGCATTTCTTGCCTTAACCCTCCTCGCCCTTCTCCCAGCTCAGATTTCTGCTCACTGCCAAGTCCCTTGCGGGATTTACGATGACAACAATGTCCTCGGTAAAATGCACACCGACTGGATCACCATTGAGAAAGCCTCCAAAAAGATCATCGAACTCTCTGCTACTCCAGAAGCCGCAGCAAAAAACGCACATCAACTTACTCGTTGGGTGAGCAACAAGGAGTCTCACGCGCAAGCGATCCAAGAAACAGTCACTAACTACTTTCTCGCACAGCGCCTCAAGCCCGGTGAAATGGAAACTAACAAGGACGCTTACCTTAAAAAGCTGACCACTTGCCACAAGGTCATCGTCGCAGCCATGAAGTGCAAGCAATCTACTGAGCCCAAAGCTGTCGAAGTTCTTCACAATGAGCTCCACACCTTCATGGAGCTTTTTGGCGAAAAATAATACTCCATTTCTCTATCGAAAAGGCGGTGTCGCGAACCTCGCAACACCGCTTTTTGATTTTAATAACTCTTGCGATGCAAAACTGAGGCGCTCCCAAGAGCTGGACGATTAAGTTTCTCGATGTTGAGGTGAATGAACCCCAAGCACAACTTTTCGTAAGTAGTCTGAGAATACCTAAACAAAAGGCTGAGCAGAATCGATGAACTTCAAACCGGTTTTCATCTTCGTTACACTAACTGGTTCTCGAAATTTCTGTGCTCTCTTGATGATCTTTGCGTGACCATTTACGCCGCCAAATGCTCGCGAGAAAACTTCCGATAATGCAGTGGTAAAACGCCGAGATCGCGCATGGAGCCGAAGCCATGACCGTGAAATGATTGCGCGCAAGCTCCGCTCCAAGGCCTGAGTTCTGCATTCCAACCTCAATCGAAAATGTGCGCCGCTCTCTCTCGCTCATATTGAAAAGCCACCCCCATCCGTAGCCAAGCGCGAATCCTAAGGTATGCACCAAGAAGATTGCGGGTAAGAGTTGGAGAGCGTTCTCTGCAATCAGGTCCTGAGTCTTTCCAATGATCGCCCCAACAATCAACACGATGACGATGACAGAAACCAAAGGTGCGATTTTCTTGATCGCCTGCAACTTGTTTCCAAAGGCTGAATTCAGAGCTACTCCAGCAAGAACCGGAACAAGAACAATCGTCACCATCGTCAGCACCATCGCCCAGGCATCGACCTCAAGAATTTTGGCAGCATAGCTCTGAGTTAAAAACGGAGTTAAAAAAACAGCGAGCAGAGTAGAGCACATCGTCATGATGACGCTCAGAGCAAGATTCCCTCGAGCGAGATAAGTCACCACATTTGAAGCCGTCCCTCCGGGACAACAACTTACGAGGATAATTCCGAGCTTAAATTGATCTGGCAATTGAAATGCCGTTGCAATCCCCCAACCCACACAAGGCATGATAAGAAACTGAGCGAGCACTCCAAGGACCAACCACTTTGGCATTTTGAGAACCTCTTTGAAGTCCGCAAAAGTCAGCGTAATGCCCATTCCCAACATGATCACCCCGAGACCTAGCGAAACGATCTTCAATCCCCCCACGGCACCAAGAAACCAGGTAAACGCTGGCGGATAAAACCAAGCAATGACGGTTCCTAAAATAGTCCAAAGCCAGAAAAGATTCACGAGGCGTGTCATCATGCTGACAGACTGACTAAGAATCTGGCCGGTGAGAAGCTGATTGCGTCGCAGCAAAAGAAAGCCATCATTTCAGAAGTGAAATCTATCATCTTTCTTACTCTCATACTGCAGGCCCAAGCTCTCGATTGGCCACAGTGGCGTGGCCCAACACTCGATAACAAGTCTGATGCTTCGGTGAAGCCTATCACCAATTGGTCCACCGAGAAAAACGTTCTTTGGAAAGCAGCAATCCCCGGCCGAGGACACTCGACGCCCATCATCGTCGGCGATAAAATCTACCTCACCACCGCAGAGCTCGAAAAACAAACTCAATCACTACTGTGCCTTAACCGCACCACGGGAAAACTCCTCTGGCAGACCGCCATTCATCAAGGTGGGCTTCCTGAACAAATTCATCGCGAGAACTCGCGCGCTTCCTCAACCCCACAGTGGACAGGGAATCATGTGCTCGTCACTTTTCAGAACGAAAAGAAAATTAAAGTAACGGCTGTCGATCCGACTGGAAAAATTTCGTGGTCTAAGTCCGTTGGTTCATACCTTCCTAGCTTCCACTTCGGCTACGGCTCCACCCCCACTCTTCATAAAGGGCTCTTTGTCATCGTGATTGGCACCGGAGACAAGGGGTCGATTCTCGCTATTGATGCAGAAAACGGCGAGGAAAAGTGGAGCACACCACGTGAGGGACATGACAATTGGTCTACTCCTGTCGTCGCTAAAGTTTCAGGAAAAGAACAGCTTCTCATCTCAGGGATTGGCGAATTTCAAAGCTACAACCCTCTCACAGGAAAGCGGTCTTGGAAAGCTCCTCTCAAACCACAATCGACCTGCGGCACCATCGTCTGGACTGACGACGCGGTTTTTGCCAGCGGAGGCTACCCTTCCAATGAGACTGCCGGAGTCAAAGCAGATGGCTCAGGCGAAAAGCTCTGGAGCAATCGCGAGCGCTGCTACGAGCAATCTCTTTTCGCACACGATGATCATATCTACGCCGTCACCGATCAAGGAGTCGCCTTTTGTTGGAATGCCAAAACCGGCAAAGAAATGTGGAAAGAACGACTCGGACGAGGTGGCGTAATGGCCTCCCCGACTTATGCCAACGGCATGATCTTCTCCACCATCAAGACGGGAGTCACCACGATCTATCACGCTGATCCTGCGGGCTTTAAAAAAGTCGCGTCAAATAAGCTCGGTGATGACACCTACGCCACACCGGTAATTCTCGACGATGGCATCTTTATTCGTGCGGGATTCTTGAATCAAGGCGAACGCCAAGAATTCCTCTACAAACTAGGCAAATAACACTTGCGCTCACAGTCTCATTAACGAACCTCACCACATGCACGAAGAAGTCAGCCTGACCCGCGAGGTCGATGCCATTCAGATTCCCTCCGGTGACACCATCACACTCCCAGCGGGGACTCCCGTCGTCATCACACAAACTCTCGGTGGAACTTACACTGTCGCAACCTCCGCCGGACTCGCTCGCATTTCCTCGAAAGACACGGACGCTCTCGGTGTTGATCCAGAAGCTGAAAAAGCCAGCCAAAAAGAGCGTGATGCGATCAAGGACCTCCCACTTGAAGAACAGGTCTGGCACCAAATGAAACAGGTTTTTGATCCGGAAATCCCGGTCGACATCGTCAACCTCGGACTCGTTTATGACTGCAAGCTCGTCGAAGCCAAAGAAGGCGAAGGGACAGACGTAGAAGTCAAGATGACCCTGACCGCTCCTGGCTGTGGAATGGGCCCCGTCATTGCCGCGGATGCGCAGGCCCGCATCATGAGCCTTCCTGAGATCAACAATGCTGAGGTTGAGCTCGTCTGGGACCCGGCTTGGAATCAGGACATGATTTCCGAAGAAGGTAAGATGAAACTTGGGATGATGTAGCAATCATTCCACCCGGCTCGAGATCGTTCCGCCATAAAGCATCGTCTCGATCTGCTCTCCTTTTTTGACCTCCTCAGGGCTTCGCACAATTTCACCCTTCTTATCGAAGGTGATCGAAAAACCACGTTCCAAAGTGCCTTCCGGGCCATAAGCCGTGACGAGCATTTCATACTTCGCCACACGGTCATCTTTTCGTTTTAAAGTCTCATCTACCAAGCGATCAAAGGCTTCCTTCTTGATATTCAATCGCTCTTCACGTGACCTCACGATCTCAAGCGGATGGAAATATTTCCAATTCACGGCGTAGTCATCGACCACTCTTTCCTTCTCGCGAAGTGTATCCATCGCGCTTTGTTCAAAATCACGAATTGCTTCATCGAGCACCAGCATCGGCTCACGCAGAAGTCGCTCTGGTGACTGCCCCAACAGCCCACGTTGATAAAACGACAGTGCCTCTTCATCTCGCTCAAGACGATGTTCTAGCAAACGTTCGAGCCGCTCTTTATGTTGAGCAATTCGCTGAAGAAGCTCGTCTTTTTCTGGCGCCACTAGCTCCGCGGCCGCACTTGGCGTTGGAGCACGGAGATCTGCGACGAAATCGGAAATTGTGAAATCAATTTCATGTCCGACTGCACTCAACACGGGAATCGGCGAATCCGCAATGGCTCGGGCCACGATCTCTTCATTAAAATTCCAAAGATCTTCGAGTGAACCACCACCGCGCCCGATGATTAAAACCTCAGGCTGAGGCAAACCTTCTTCAGAGGCCTGGGCCGCTTGTTGGATCGCATTCGCAATTCCCCGTTCTGCGCCTCTCCCTTGAACGGAAACGGGATAAAGCACCACCGTGAGCCAAGGGGCACGACGATTGAGCACATTCTTCATATCCTGCAATGCCGCACCGGTAGGCGATGTCACGATCCCAATCGTTCTCGGAAAAAATGGCAGCTTTTGTTTTCGGTCCTGATCGAAAAGACCTTCACGATTCAGCTTTTTCTTCAACTCTTCGAAGCGCCGTTGTAGGTCCCCAACGCCAACAGCTTGTGCCTTTCGCACAATCAACTGCGTGCTTCCACGAGCTTCGTAAAAGCTCGCTTCACCAAAAATTTGAACCTTCGCACCATCTTCGATCACTTCCGCACCTTCGCGCCTCTTTGCCGAAAACATTGCGCACGAAATCTGAGCACTCTGATCTTTGAGGGAGAAATACCAATGGCCACTCGCCTGCTTACGCAAGTTGCTCACCTCACCCTCAACCCAGATTTCTCCGATTTCGATCTCCAGTAAATTCCGGATCCGTCGCGCCAGTTGCGTGACCGAAATCGCCTTTACCTCATTCATCATTCGCCAATGTTTTCATCAAGTTCTGCGAAAACCATCTCTCCACCACTCGTCTGCAACTTCGAAATAACGGTGACATCGTGAGAGCTTCCAATCTTAGAAACCGCATGATTCACCACGATCATGGTGCCATCAGGCATGTAGCCAACGCCTTGGTGCTCATCTTTTCCAGCACGAACAATCGCGAGACGGACGCTCTCACCGACGACGACTTTCGGGCGAAGAGCATCGGAGAGATCATTAAGATTAATCATATTTGCACCCTGTAAGTGGGCGACTTTCGAAAGATTCTCGTCGGTGGTGATGAGACGTGCGGAGAGCATCTTTGCGGTCTGCACGAGGCGCACCTGCATCGATTCATCATCCGCAATCCCCCTTGCATCGTGCACGCTGATCCGAATCGCTGGATTATTTTGCATGTCCTCGAGGATTTCTAACCCTCTTTGGCCGCGCTGGCGTTTCGCAGTTGAAGGTGAGTTTGCCATCACTTGCAGTTCTTGCAAAACAAACTCCGGCACGATCAAACGGCCAGTAAAGAAATCTGAAACCATGAGACGGCTAATCCGACCGTCGATGATTACCTCGGCATCTAGAATTAAAGGCTGCCCGGATGCACTATCCTGACGAAATCTGACGTAAGGAATAATGAAGGCGAAATCCTCCTGGCTATTTCTTAATGCGAGCACAGCCCCGATAAAGGAAAGGCTCGCGTAAATCGCGACATTGAACGCCAGCCCTAAAGTCTCACCCAAGTCTCCTCCGTCATCGCCAAGCGAAGAGGTAGCTGCCGTAACGAGTGTTCCAATCCCGACCCGATTGAGCAAAAATGCGCAAAACAAGCCTACCGCGAGGCCAAAGGTCGCATTCGAAAAGCCACGGAGCGTAAATCCTTTTGAAAGCCGCTCCACCAAGATGATAAACAAAGCCACAAGAAGCCCTCCGAAGAGACCGGCCCAGAGAGGAATATCTTTAGAACTCAACGCAATGGCCAAGCCCGCAAGTTCGCAGAACACAAGATACAACAATCGTGCAACATTGACCGAAGGGAGAGAGGTTTTCATGAATGACCACTTTATAGCAATTTCAGCGCACTTAAAGCAAGCTAGCCTGCAGGATCCGGCCACACATACTTTTCATTCTTAGACTCACCGCCACCTCCAGTTGGGACACTATCGCCGATATCCTTTGTCGTGATAAAGAGCATAAAAGTAATGAGTGTGAGCGCAAAGAAAGTCTGCACGACTTCCAAAACTTTCCCCTTTGGCGGAGAGCCTTTGATCATTTCACCAATCGCCAAGGTGATGTGACTACCATCAAGCACAGGAAATGGGAGCATGTTTAGAATCGCGAGGTTCATGTTGAAGAAGACGAAGAAAAAGAGAACACGGAGCCATCCCTGCTCTGTCTGTAGAAGCTGATATTTCATTTTTCCAATGCCTACTGGACCAGCAAGCTGATCGATTCCGACGTTCGATGAAGGCGACGCCACAACCTTAAGCGTCCGATACATCATTTTGGCGCTTCGGGTAATCTGCTCGAGCGGGCTAGGATAAACTAATTGCGTGGAAACACGATCAGGTCCACCCCACTGAATTCCGATCATCGCTTTCTCAGTTGTCCACTTTGGGGATATCGGCACCAACGGAAGAATCGTTTTCTCTAGGATCTCTTCACCGCGCTTCACCTTAAAAGTCGAAGCCTGATCGCCATTCGCCTCGATGAGTTGGCCGACTTGGTGGTAGCCGTAAACCTTGACAGAATTTACTTCTAAGATCTCGTCACCAGGCTTCAGCCCAGCCCTTTCAGCAGGACTCATATTCTCACTTGGAATCAACCTTCCAATAATCGTTGGAGTTTGCGCCGCGATCCCAACGCGAGGAAGAGCACGACGCCGGAACCAAGAACGTTCTTCGATTTCAAATGATGAAGTGAATTCTAATATCTCACCATCCCGTTCAACTTCGAAGTGAACTTTATCCCCCTCCGTAAACATGATCCTCTCTGTCACTGCATCGAAGTCTCCGGCAAACCATTTCACCGGTTCGCCATTCACTTTCAAAATTTTATCCCCCGCTTTCATCCCAGCTTTTTCGGCGGGCTCATTTTTCATCACGGCACCGATCACCGTAGTCTCGATCGCATCAAGTGGCTTACCGACATTCCAGACAAGCAAGGAAGCGAGCAGGGCTAATATAAGGCTAAAAAGCGGCCCTGCAAAAGCGACGATCATCTTATCGATCGGCTTAATCTTCGGGAGTGGTTCACGATCGCGGTTCTCACCTTCGATCGACTCCATGGGAGCCATTTGAGGAAGGGCGACAAAACCGCCAAAAGGAAGCCAACCGAGACCATATTGCACCCCATTAATCGTCTTTTTCCAGATTGGTTTACCGAACCAGATTTGGAAGCGATCGACTTTTACTCCACGCCAACGAGCAGCAAGAAAATGGCCCAGTTCATGCCAAAAAATGATGAAATTGAAGAGCATCACTACGACGAAAATCAGCAATGCGGAGTAGAAAAATTCGCCCATATGTTTCTTAGATGGGCGAAGCTAGCCCAGC
The DNA here is from genome assembly GCA_039768255.1 of Akkermansiaceae bacterium. GTDB lineage: Bacteria > Verrucomicrobiota > Verrucomicrobiia > Verrucomicrobiales > Akkermansiaceae > SW10. The sequence continues at coordinate 9,630 of JBDNAW010000077.1, forward strand.
AGGACGAGAACCGCTAGCGAGATTCCTCCGGTGAGGTCATTTTTTCGTTTTTCTTGATAACGACGTGAATCGCGCGGTGGCGAGTCTTCCCTTCTGAAAAAAAGCGGTGCTGCTCCCCCATTCTGAAGGAAGGAGCCGTAAAAACGCTACGCAGAAAAATTCGGGAATTCCCTCTCCTAGGCTAAAACATCCTCAATGACATGTCCGTGGACATTTGTAAGACGCCGCTCGATTCCATTATTATAGAAACTTAAGCGCTCGTGATCTAAGCCCATCAGGTGAAGGATGGTCGCATTAAAATCATACACACTAGTCGGATTTTTCTCTGCCTTGGCCCCGAAGCGATCACTCGTTCCATGGCTATGACCTTTCTTCACCCCTGCTCCTGCCAAGAAACAAGTAAAGGCATCAGGATTGTGATCACGCCCCGTGCCATTTCCTTGCAGGAAGGGCATACGTCCAAATTCAGTAGCCCAAACAACTAGGGTGTCCTCAAGCAAGCCACGACGTTTTAAGTCGCCAATCAGAGCCGCCGTCGGTTGATCCATAATCTCGGCCTGCATCGCATGAGTGTCGGCAATATTAGAATGCGAATCCCAGTTCGTGATGCCATTACCACCAGAAGGGTCACTTCCGTTAAAGAGCTGCACAACACGAACCCCCTTCTCCAGAAGTCGACGAGCGAGGATGCAGTTCTTAGCATACTCCCGCTTCAATTCGGTCCCAGTATCGGTGCCGTATTCCTTGTGAATCGCTTCCGGCTCTCCATCGATCGCCATCATATCCGGAACTGAGGTCTGCATCTGACCTGCCAATTCGTAACTTGCGATTCGCGCTGCGAGGTCAGCATCACCAGGGTATTTCTCAAGGTGCTTACCGTTAAAACGCCGAAGCAAATCAACGGTACGCCGATCATCTGATGCCGATAAGCTGGCCGGGCGACGAAGGTTCGCGGGAGGATTTTTTGCATTAAAATCTGTGCCTTGAAAAGCCGCCGGAAGAAACCCGTTCCCGAAGTTATTCTTACCTGAACGCGCCATGCCACGTGGGTCGTTGATCGCAACAAAAGCCGGAAGGTCTTGGCAAGCCGAACCAAGGGCATAAGTGACCCAAGACCCGAAAGAAGGAAAACCCTCCATGGTGAAGCCGGTATTGATGAAATTTTCACCCTGTGGATGCGCGCTGGTCTGCGTATGAAGTGAATGCAGGAAACAAAGGTCGTCCGCATGCTCCGCGAGATTTGGGACGAGATCAGAGATCATCTTTCCTGACTCTCCGCGCGGTTTAAATTCCCAAAACGGTTTTGCGATATTCCCTGTCGGCCCTTCAAAAGTGACCGCTGGAATCCCCGGAGGTTTTTGCCCGTGGAATTTATAGAGGTCAGGCTTATAATCGAAGGTATCGACGTGACTCACCGCGCCGGGACAGGAAATCACGAGCACGCGCTTCGCCTTCGCTTCGAAGTGTGAGGACCGTGGAGCATATGGATCATTAGGATTGATGGGTGGACGGATCGGAGTCTTACCGCTGAATGCCGCCGGATCATCATCAGCTAAGAGCCTCGCTAAACCAAGAGCCCCCACCGAGAAGCCGGTGCCCTTCATAAAGCCACGACGATCAAGGAGGTGTCGCCCTTTTCCTGAGATCAATTCTTCAAAATTCATTTCTTAAGGATGTGGTCCATTTTCATACTGAGAGCTTTCACAAGTTCAGGATTCTGCGCTGCGATATTGACAGACTCCAAGGGATCCGTCCGATGATCAAAGAGTTCCTCAAAAATGGGCTGTGCTTTCGGATTCCGCTGATCCTTCCAGAGAATGAGGCGATAATCCTTTGTTCGGATGGTGTAACCCATGAGATGTTGTTCAAAGAGTTCGCGATCCCATTTCTCGCCCTGCTGTTTCACAATCCGAGCTTCGACTTCTTCGATAAGCGGCCCAAAAAAAGTCTCACGCATTTCTGGTGAAAGTGGATTTGCAGCCCATTCTCGCAGTGCTGGTGATGGAAATTGAGTCACCGCGCCGTCTTTCCATTTCATGCGAGACTGATCGAGAAGCGGCGCAAAACTTTTGCCTTCAATGTGATCCGGCTTAGTGATCCCTGCAAGATCACAAAGCGTTGGGTAGATATCGAGAAGCTCTACAAGCGCCTCACTACTCTGCCCCTTCGCTTTCATCCACGGAGTGGAAACGATGAGCGGAACACGTGCTGCAATTTCATAGTTGGTGGCCTTTCCCCAGATTCCCATTTCGCCCAAATGCCAACCATGATCGCCCCAAACAACGATGATGGTGTTATCGCGAAGACCTTCTTCGTCGAGCATCTTGAGCATCATCCCAATCTGAGCATCAACATAACTGACGCTGGCAAAGTAAGCGTGACGGAGCGTGCGCGCGAGGTCATCATCAATCGGTCCATGCTTTGGAATCCCTGCACGAGTGCGTAATTCAAAGGATGCATGAAGCCCCATCTCAGCCCCCCCTTTTGGACCTTCGGTCTGAGTCGCGAGCGGAATTTTTTCACGATCATACATGTCCCAATACTTCTTCGGGGCGACCCAGTTGAGGTGCGGAAGCTTGAACCCAAGAGCCATGAAGAATGGCTTCTCAGGATCAGCTGCCATCTCTTTTACGGTCTCAATTGCGAGGACCGTGTTGTAGCCATCAATGTAAGTATGGTCTGGGACATCAGCCGATTCGTAGGCCGGCCCGCTAGCGAGCCCACGCTTTGCAGCCTCACCATACTTCTTAAACATCTCGTCAAAATTCTTCTTCCTGAGCTCACGATTCTCAGGCAGAGCAAATGGACCTCTGGGCTTTTCCACCTTTAGTTTTTTTCGGGCAGGCTGCCTACTCCACGATTTTTGATCCTGATCTCGGTGGTAAATTTTTCCGGTGAAAGCGGTCTCATACCCCTGCTGAATGAAGTGTTCGGGCAGCGTTAAGAGGTTAGGATTTAGATCACGGAATTCCACGAAGTTGTGCGTGATCCCATTCGTATCAGGACGAGTTCCGGAAAGGAGACTCGCTCGTGAAGGAGCGCAAATAGTCTCCTGACAATAAGCGCGATCAAAGCGCAAACCGGTCGCCGCCAGAGCGTCGAGGTTTGGAGATTTAACTAACTCTGAGCCATAACACCCAAGCTCAGGTCTGAGATCGTCGATCGCAATGAAGAGAATGTTTGGTTTCTTTGCCGTAACATGCAGAGCCAAAGAAAAACTGATAAGGGTAGTTA
>JBDNAW010000078.1:0-16619 GCA_039768255.1 Akkermansiaceae bacterium
GGCTCTTTTGAGAGTAGAGACGCTAGTCGCGATTGGGAAAAATCAGCACCCAAATAATAAGCAACAACTTCCTGCTCTTTCTCTTCTCCAAAAGCTTGAAGCAGTAAGCAGGAAAAAATGACTAGCTTTTTCATTGAAACATCCTGTCGCAAAGATTCTTACGGTCAAGATCACAGTCGCACTTATGTCTTTCCACTATCATCAAAATCTAAACTCGCCGTCCCACGCTCTTCCCTGCTTACTTAAGACATGACTTCCGTGCTCATTGTTGAAGACGAAACGGCCATTGCGGACACCCTCGTTTATGCCTTAAAGACGGAAAACTTCGGAGTCCGCCATGTCACGACCGGGCAAGCAGGACTCGACGCACATGAGGAGGAAGCTGCAGATTTCATCGTCCTCGACGTCGGCCTCCCAGACCTCCTCGGCTTTGATGTCTGCCGCACCATTCGCGAGAGTTCAAACGTCCCCATCCTCTTCCTGACCGCACGTGACTCCGAAATCGATCAAGTTCTCGGGCTTGAACTTGGCGCGGATGACTATGTTACCAAGCCCTTCTCGCCACGTGCTGTCGTCGCCCGCATCCGCGCCATCATGCGCCGTGGACATGCCCCAGAGCCCTGCTCTTCACATCTCCTCCATCACGATTCCGGCTGCATGAAAATCACCTGCCACGGTAAAACCCTCGATCTGACCGCACACGAATACAAGCTCCTCGCCATTCTCCTTTCCCAGCCTGGACGCGTCTTCACTCGTGAGCAACTTCTCGAACAAGCTTGGGATGATCCCGGATCCGCGATGGACCGTACCATCGATGCCCACGTGAAAACCCTTCGCTCAAAACTCCGTGAACATTCCGAAGAAGCCGCTGAAACAATTCAAACAAGACGCGGCCTCGGCTACACTCTAGTCCTGTAGTGTTTCGATTTTCTCAAACTAGAACTTAGAATTTCATAGCCATGCGCCTGACTCGCATCATCCTTTTCTTTGTGGCCTTTATCATGGCCCTCGGGTTCTACCGCCTAGTGGACTACCTCCTCGCAGACTTGGAAAACCAAACCTTCCAGGCAACCGAGGAATCGATGGTCGATTCCGCGAACCTCCTCGCCTCGCACGTCGAAAAAAACTGGGATCATCATCCCGCCACGACCCTCGAAGAATTTTTTAAAGACTCCGGCAAGCGACTCTTCAAAGCGACCATCTATAAGGAGGTTAAAACCACCATCGGTCTCGATGCTTACCTCACTGATCAAAATGGGATCATTCTTTTTGATTCCGCTCACCACGAACACGTCGGGCAAGACTTCTCCAGCTGGCGGGATGTCAAACGAACCCTCGAGGGAATCTATGGCACCCGCTCTTCACGCGCAGACCAGAATGACCCAAACAGCTCCATTATGTTCATCGGCGCGCCCATTCGAAAGAATGGCGAAATCGTCGGCTGCCTCAGCGTTTACAAAGCACAAGCCGATGTCCTTCCCTTCGTTCAGAGCCGCCGTCAACAAATCATTCAATCCGTCATCCTAATCGGACTCGGCATCCTCGCGCTGATCACTGCCGTTTTCGTCTGGCTCTTCCGTCCCGTTGGTCAGCTCACCGACTACGCTCGCGCCATCACTCGTGGAGAACGCCTTTCCAAACCTCAAGTCGGAGTCGGCCGCGAGGTCAACACGCTCGCAAACGCCCTCCACGATATGCGTGAGTCTCTCGAAAACCGCCAGCACGCCAATCAATACATCCAAACGCTTACCCACGAACTTAAGTCACCGCTCGCCGCCATCCAAGGCGCGGCTGAGCTCCTCCGGGAGGACATGCCTATCGAAGACCGTCGGCGTTTCCTCGAAAACATTCGAGCCCAAACCGCCCGCTGCGAACGCCTCACCCATCGCCTCCTCGAGCTCTCCGCAGTGGAAGCTCAATCCCACCTCGAACAAGCCCATGAATTCGACTTCACCGCGCGTTGCCAACACAGCATCGAGCAAATGACACCACTCGCCGAGGCCCGCCAAATTACACTCAAAGCAGGCCTTCCAAAGCATCAATTCTACTTCGGAAATGAACTTCTGATTGGCTCCTCCCTCAACCACCTCCTCGAAAACGCGATTCAATTTTCTCGCCAAGGCGGAACCGTTTCCCTCAAGCTCGCCGTTGAGAAAAACGAACTCGTTTTAACAATCCGCGACAACGGCCCTGGACTCCCCGATTTTGCCTCCGAGCGTGCCTTCGAGCGCTTCTATTCCTTCCGCCCCAGCGAACAAAAAAACGGAAAAGGTAACGGCCTCGGCCTCGCCTTCGTCAAAGAAGTCACCGAGCTCCACCACGGCACCGCTTCCCTAAAAAGCCATCCCGAGGGTGGCGCTGAAGCCACTCTCACCTTTCCAATTCCGAAGAAGGAATAAAGCTGATTTTTCGCCAAATCTTCATATTCGGATCATCAGCACTTCACACAAGACTGGCAGTGTTTCTGCATGATCATTCTACGCACCACTGATCTGGCCCTCATCGCAGCAATCATCTGTTTGGCTTACGCCCTGAGAATTCACTCCACGGATTTACCCGCAGATCAAAACACGCCCATCGAAGTCCAACCGGTTTCTTGGAATAAAACCCTTCCGTCTCAACCTACGAATCCCGCCGAAGAGCATTACCACTCCCCCATAAGCGGTTGGTTCTAAAACTTCGATGATTACCCGCCTTTCTAAGCTCCTCCGCGGAAACCCCGCGAACCTCCGCGCGTGGATCGATCATCCCAACGCTCGCAGTCTTCTCATCTGCATCGTCACCATCGTGGTCGGATTTGGAAGCTATGGGCTGACCGTTGGACTTTGGCGCGCTCCAATGATGGGAGGATTTGTCGCCATCAAAATGCCCGTGCTCATTTTCATCACCCTCGCGTGTAATGGCTTTCTCAATGGTATGCTCGGGCTCCTGCTCGGAAGCGGCTTGGGCTTCTTGCAATCTATCCTCGCACAACTCCTCAGCTTTTCCGTGGCCGCTCTCATTCTCGGATCACTCTCTCCCATCTTTTTCTTCATGGCTCTGAATGCCCCCTCCCCTGATGCCGCGAATGCTGCGACCGCTCACGCGAACTACCTCGTCGCTCACACCGTAATCATCGCTTACGCCGGAGTGATCGCGAATGTTCACTTAGCGCGGCTCCTCATCGCGGTCACTCCAACCCGCCAGATCGCCGCTGCCACCCTCGGGGCCTGGCTCGCTGGCAATGCCTTCGTCGGCGCGCAGTTTTCATGGATTCTCCGTCCCTTCTTTGGAACACCCTCACTCGATGTTCAGTTTCTCCGTGATGATGCGATGAAGGGAACCTTCTACGAAACTCTCTGGAACTCGCTCGATAAAATCACGGGTGGAAGTCCCACCATCGCGCTCACTCTTCTTCTCATTGGCCTCTTTTTTCTCCTCATTCCACTCTTCAAAATCTTCTCAAAACTCAACCCAACCTGCCCAAAAAATGATGACTGACCAAACTCCCACGCCACAGCCACCAGCATTAAAACCCGATCCCACCGTCGCTGAACCACTCAGCCAGAATGCGGGAATCACTGAGGTTTTCGAATGTTTACTCAAGCACCCACATTCGCTCATCAAGACTATTCGCCAAAGCGAAAGCCCCGGAGCCCTCATCGGAAAACTCGTCCTTCTCGCGCTTTGCGGTTTTCTCATCTTCGGACTCACCCTTGGAAGTTTTTCCTTTAATCATCAACTCTGGGCCGCACCGCTGAAAACCATACTCGGCCTCAGCGTCACCACTCTGATCTGCCTTCCTAGCCTCTACATTTTCTCGGCCCTGACTGGGACGAGCTTGGCAATCAAAGAAATCGTGCAAGGCATGGCCGGAGCGCTCGCACTCATCGCCGCCTTGCTCCTTGGCTTTACTCCCGTTCTCTGGGTCTTCTCACAATCGACCGATTCCGAGCCCTTTTTCGGATTCCTCGTCCTCATCGTTTGGCTCATCGCAGCTTTCTTCGGCACCGGACTCCTGCTTAAAATGCTCGATCACACTGGAACCAAAAAGAAAGGCCCACTTAAAATTTGGATCGGAATCTTCCTCCTCGTGAGCCTCCAGATGTCCACCACCCTCCGCCCCATCATCGGAGAATCAGAAGATCTTTTCACCAGCAAAAAACGCTTCTTCCTCGAACACTGGGCCATCGAGATGTCTGGTCGTTCAGGAGATGATGCAGAAGAAAATGAGATTTCCAACGAAGACTCAAAGAGCGTCCGTGGAACTTTGCGTCAAAATCCTTTACTCGAAGATTAACTCCCCTGACTCACTTCGGGCTCGATATCGATAGGTGACTCAGCGCTTTGGCTGATGTTCTCGATGAGATCGCCATCGTCTTGGATAGGGTTAAAAATAATAATTGCTAGCAACCGAAAGCATCCAAAGGAACTTCAGCAATAAGCTCCGCACTATCATCACCGGCACATCCTGAGCATTTTCAGATTCCACCTCTGCTCCCAAATTTCCTTCACCACGATGACCAAGAAATTAATTTTCTATCTCACCGTCATTAGTAAGCTGCCGAATTTTCCCACGGTTTATTAAATGAATTTCGAGAATCCATTAACTGACTCTTCATCAAGACGCTTCACCATAGCCAACACAAGGGCCACCATTGCAAAGTAGTCATCTGTGTGGATGATACCATTATGCGAATGAATATAACGCGCCGGTGTTCCTAACACCAACGAAGGAATTCCTTCATTCGCGATATTAAAAGAACCCGCATCGGTTCCTCCGCTCGTTCGCACAGTCACTTGGTGAGGAATGCCTTCGGAAATTGCGGTATCAATCGCGAATTGCGCCAAGCGTGGATTCATAATTGCACTGGGATCGTGCAAGCGAATCTGGACTCCCCCTCCCAACTTTCCTTGGGATTCAGCACTCGGCATTCCGGGAGTGTCATCGGCAGGCGGACCTTCCAAAACAATCGCGACATCAGGTTGCAGATGGCTCGCGAGAGCTTTCGCACCACGTAGCCCCACCTCTTCTTGGACCGATCCGGCAACAATGAGCTCGCAAGGGGTATTCTCAGCGATCTGTCCGACTTGGATGGCCCCAGCCATTCCGACACGATTATCAAAGGACTTCGTCATGTAGTGATTTTCTTGGCGAAGCGGGGTCCACGGACTCCACGGGCAGATCGGATCACCGAGCTTGATGCCCCAGGATTCTGCTTCGCTCTGGGAACTTGCAGAAATATCAACAAACATTTGATCCACTCCCAACACTTTCGATCGCTCAGCCTCCGGAAGGAAGTGAGGTGGCTTGGAGGCGATCGTTCCGATCACTTTATCACCAGTGGATGTTTTCACCTCGACGCGCTGAGCCAGTAAAGTGTGACCCCACCATCCCCCCACAGGAACGATTTTCAGAAAACCATTTGGAAGGATCATCTGAACTCGAAACCCCACTTCATCCATATGCCCAGCGACAAGAACTTTGGGTCCGCTCCCTGTTTTACAATAAACCGAACCACACTTATCTGCCCCTAATTCACCATGTTCATGGAGTTCATTGATGAAAATATCACGCACCTCATCCTCATAACCTGAGACGCTGTGCGCCTGAGTGAGAGCTTCTAACAAACGGAGTCCTTCGGCCTTCATGGCGATATCTCTAACAACCCAGCCTTGAAACATGAACTCGAAAACTCAATAACTCCCTAGCACATGGCTACTGTCTCTGATCTTCGCGTTGTCCAAAACATCGCCCTCCCCTCTCCTGACCATCTGATGAACGAGGTGAAACCCTCGGCTGAGGAATCTTCACTTGTCGTTTCTTCTCGTAAAGAAGTCCAAAAATCTCTCTTTGTCCCAGACTCTCGTTTCTTGCTCATCGTTGGACCTTGTTCCATTCACGACAACAAATCTTGTCGCGAATATGCCGAAAAACTCGCGGTTCTCTCTGAGGAGGTCAAAGACAAAATCCACATCGTGATGCGCGTCTACTTCGAGAAGCCCCGCACCACCGTCGGTTGGAAGGGCCTCATCATGGACCCTGATCTCGATGGTTCCGATGACATCCCGAAGGGACTCGAAAACGCCCGCCGTTTCCTCAAAGAAGTCCTCTCATTTGGCCTTCCCACCGCGACTGAGCTTCTCGACCCCATCACCCCACAATATATTGCCGATCTCATCTCATGGTCCGCGATCGGAGCTCGCACGAGCGAAAGTCAAACGCATCGCCAAATGGCCTCCGGCCTTTCGATGCCGCTTGGGTTTAAAAACACCACCTCGGGGGATGTCACCGCTGCCATCAATGCCGTGAAAGCCGCAAGCCAACCCCAAACCTTTCTCGGAGTCTCATCCGAAGGCGTCGCCTCCGCGGTTTCCACCGCCGGAAACCCCGACTGCCACTTGATCCTTCGCGGCGGAGATCACGGCCCAAACTACGATACCGACTCCATTAAAGCGACTCGCGACACCCTTTTAAAACACGACCTCGCTCCAAGTATCATGATTGATGCCTCGCACGCGAACTGCGGAAAAGACCAAACCCGCATGCCCGGCGTCTTCGAAGAAATCGTCCGCCAACGCGCCGAAGGTGATACCTCGGTCGTCGGAGCAATGCTTGAAAGCCACCTCGTCGCCGGGAGCCAAAAGTTCCCCCAGCCGCTAAATCAACTCATCTACGGTCAATCCATCACCGATCAATGCATCGACTGGAAAACGACCGAACGCATCGTCCGAGATGCCGCGGCAAAGCTTTAAAAAATGAGCCAAAAGCGAGTCCGAGGCGCCGTCGGCATACCCGATACTCAAGGAATTTTAAGTTTACAGTCAGCTCATCGATTGATCTCGATAGCAGAAAGATTCATCAGCTCTTTTTTAGCTACCAAAATTTCCGAACGTCCTCAAAACTCGCAGCGGATCGTGGACTAAATTTCACGCTCTCATTTCGCTTCTACTTTCCCCTTCCCTCCTTCGTTCCATGAGTCACACTTCTCAAGCATGAAGTTCCTTTTCCTTTTCCTCGCTCTCCTACTTCCTCTCCACGCCAAAGACACGGTCGAAGGTGAATGGCTCAAAAGCGATGGCACTGCTCGTATCAAGCTCTGGCTTAATAACGAAAACCAACTGCAAGGGGTCATCACTTGGGTCCAAGACAAAAAGCGCACCCACGACACGAATAATCCTGATCCTAAGCTCCGCAAACGCCGCCTCCGTGGCCTTAAGTTCCTGACCGGCTTCAAAAAAGAAGGCGATCAGTTCACCGGCGGAAAAGTTTACGATTCCAAATCCGGAAAAACCTACAGCGGTAAAATCTGGGCCGAAGGAAATGACAAGCTCACCATGCGCGCCTACAAGGGTATTTCCATTCTTGGGAAAAGCGCCGAATGGACCCGCTTCAAAAAGAAGTAGCGTGCTTCCCCGCTGACGATAGGCCTGAGAATGGAGGTGGAATCGTCACTCGCACTCATCGCTAACGACTCGTGGCTCGAACCTGTCGCTTCCGTCATCGAGGGGCGTCATCAACGTTATCTCGATACCCTTGCGGAGATTGAAACATCCTCAGGTTCGCTGGTCGACCACGCCGCCGGCCACCTTTACTTCGGTCTGCATCGGACGAATCAAGGCTGGACACATCGTGAGTGGGCGCCCGGAGCTCAGAGCGTCGCTCTTGTAGGTGATTTTAATCACTGGAACGACCAAGCTCATCCACTTTCCAAAGACCAACACGGAGTCTGGAGCATCGAGCTTCCAGCGGAGACTTTAAGTCACGGACAGAAATTCAAACTCCACATCCATGGAGAAGACGGTTCGTTTCGTCATCGTATTCCCGCCTACGCAAGTCGCGTCGGGCAAGAACCAGCCCGCCAGAACCGCTATTATCTTGGCAAAGAAAGGCTGATCCCCTTCACAAAAAAACGGCGACTGTATTACACCGCCGCCGTTTTTGAAAAAATAGAAGCCTGACCTTAGCCAGTCACGCGCATTGGCATAAGAACGTAAAGGAAGGAATCTTCAATCCGAAGAACACCGGGGCTCATTTCATCAATAAGATCAAGGTGGACGTCTTCTTCTTCAAGCGCACGAAGTGGGGCCTGAAGAAACTCAGGGTTGAAAGCAATGGCGAATTCCTTCCCATCATACTTCACCTGCACCGACTCATTTGCTTCACCAATGTCCGGGCTGTTCGCCGCGACACCGAGCTCGTTCGCTCCGAAGGAAAGTTTCACGGAGTTCGATTTATCAGAAGAAAGAAGGGAAACTCGACGCACAGTCTCGAGCAGGGCTTCACGCCCAACGGTAAGGCGTTCTTTGGACTCACCAGGAATGACCTGACGGTAGTTCGGGTAGTTCCCCTCGATGAGTTTACTCACGATAATGCTACTCCCAACTTCGAAGCAGACTTGGTTATCGCTGAGACGAAGAGTGAGATCACCTTCTCCGCTCAAGTGGCGCTGAAGTTCTGAAACCGCTTTGGTTGGGACTATGAAGTCCGTCTCGTGGCTCGCTGGGAACTCAAGCTCGTGATCCACCATTGCGAGACGACGTCCGTCAGTCGCGACGAGGGTCAACTTACCTTCTTTAAATGAGGTGAAAATACCGTTGAGAACATAACGAGTCTCATCGGTAGAAATTGCGTAGGAAGTTTTTTTGAGACCATCAAGAAGCACGCTCTGAGGAATCGTGTATTCCTTGGCATCAGGGAAATCGGCAAGTGGAGGAAATTCCGTATCAGGAAGACCAATGATCTTAAAGAAGGATGGGCCACTTTCGATACTAGCAACGTTCTTTGCATCAACAGTTACCTCGATTTCCGCGGCTGGAAGCTCACGAATAATACTCACCAAACGTTTTACCGGAAGAGTCGTGGAACCAGGCTTAGAAACCTCAGCTGGAGTAGTGCCGCTCACACCCACATCGAGATCGGTCGTCGTAAGACGTAAGCCCGAATCAGATGCCTCAATGAGGACGTTAGAGAGGATAGGGAGGGTCGTGCGACTACTCACCACTTGCTGCACTTGCTGTAGCCCATCAAGAAAGGCCTCTTTCGTGATCCGAAACTTCATATCAAATAACCCAATTGGGCTGTGAGGGAAATTGCCCCCACAGCCCATTTTTGGCAAGTAATTAGTTAAGAAATGAAAAAGACTTCTATCTCTGTAGTTGAGAAATGAGCTTTTCCACAACTGCTTTCACCTCAGGATTTGTCTCCAGCTCCTGTTCCACGCGTTTACAAGCGTGAATGACAGTTCCGTGATCGCGCCTCCCAAAGGCATCACCGATTTCGACCAAGGAGAGGCTGGTCAGCTGACGAGCCATCGCCATCGCGATTTGGCGCGGGAAGGCAATACTCGCCGGACGGCGACGGCTGCTCATATCGGCAAGACTGAGATCATAGTGATCACAAACTACTTTCTGAATGGCATCGACGGTGATTTGACGAGAATTCTCATCCCGGACGAGATCACGAAGGAGCTCGTTGGCCTTGGTAATGGTCATCTTCTCCGAGGAAAGGTAACTGAAGCTCGCGACTCGGGTGAGAGCGCCTTCGAGGCGGCGGACGTTACTCTGAATGAGGTTTGCGATGTGGAAAATGACCTCGTCTTCAAGAGCGACATTCCACTGGTCCATCTTACGCTTAAGAATAGCGACACGTGTTTCAAAACCTGGAGGCTGAAGTTCCACGGTGAGGCCGCTTTCGAAACGACTCATCAGACGTGGCTCAAGCTGCTGGATTTCAGGCGCCGGACGGTCACAAGTAAATACGAGCTGTGTCTGGGAATTCATCAGCGCACTGAAGGTGTGAAAAAACTCATCCTGAGTGCGTTCCTTACCAGCAATGAACTGAATATCATCAACCAACATGAAATCAGCCGTGCGGTATGATTTCCGGAAACTATCAAGACTTCCCTTACGAACAGCCTCGATGAATTCGTTGGCGAATTGCTCAGCGGTCAAGAAAACCACTTTTGCTTTTGGATCACTCACAATGAGCTGCTGGGCAATGGCCGACATAAGGTGGGTTTTTCCCAAGCCTGCACGCCCATGAATAAAGAGCGGGTTGAAGCTGCGGCCTTCTCGGGAAGCAACAGCGGAACACGCAGCGTGCGCGAACTGGCTATTATCCCCCACCACAAAACTATCGAAATCAAATTCCGGATTAATTCCCAAGCGCTTCAACTTGCGCTGCAGTGATGCTGTCTTTTGTTCTTCCTCCGGACGAACGACCTTCACCTGCTCACTTGACGTCTTACCTCGAGCAACTTGCTTCACTGGTAAGGAGGCAGAATCACCTAAAACGGTGATCACAGGAGCATCGTGAATTCCTGCACCTTCGGCGAAAGCGGCGCGGACCTCATCGAGATAATTCGTTTCAATCCAAATCTGCTGCATATCAGATTTTACACCAATCACAGCCTGCCCCCTTGGATCGTCTTCGATCAACTCCGCATTCTTAAACCAACGGCTAAATGCATCGCTGCTGAGATACTCACTCAACTTCGCTTTAACAGCGGACCAGACATCATGATTTTTATTCTCATCTTGGTTATTTGCCCTCTCTCGTTCGTTTTTCATGTGGTGCTACTGAATCAAAAATATGGTTATTTAAATACATTCAGGATTTTTTTTTAAAAAACCCTGCGCTAGCCTGTTAGCGGACCACAGAATGAGCATAAAAAATCGCCTCGAAAAAATAAAACGCTCAGAAAATTTTATCCGCAAATATTCACCTGATTTCCACAAGTGTTCCACGGATTTTTTGTAAAAATTTGGTCAGGTCGACTTCTTTAAGTGAGCTAAATCACTCTGCTTTTCGACTCTCCAAAGAGGCCCCGATGAGGCCTCCAAAGAAGGTCAAAGCCGTGCCAACAGGCCACATCCATGGCGAGTAAATTAACGCTTTCAGCTTATCCCCATCCATTTCGTAAGTCGGAAGAAGCGCAAGATACTGATCGAGATTCAAACCTGCTCGATCCATGAGGATCCAAACATCCGTGCGAATAAACATCGTTAAAATAAACGAAACTACCGCTCCAATGAGAATACCTCGATAACTCCCCTTTCCGACCAGCGCACAGAGGAACATCCCAAGGAGAGGCCCCATCGTATAAGTGGTCATTCCAAACGCTAGCGGCAGGACATTAATCTCCATCTCATTCTTCGCCAAGTTCATCAGCAAGGTGAAACCAGTCAGCGCAACACCCCAGATAACCACCCACTTGCGAGACTGTCTTACTAACATTTTTTGGTCCAAATTTTGACCCCCTCGTTCTGGGTGATGAATAAGTGAAATGGTGGTCTGACTGAGCGCTGCTAAGATCGAGTCGAGACTCGAAATTGCCGCCGCAAAAACCCCAGCTAAAATCAGCCCTGCTAACCCCGGAGGAAGCTCACTGACGATCCAAACTGGAAAAACTTTATCCCCATCTTTGGGAACCCCTCCTTCAGCAATAGTGGCCGGCGCCTTGTCTTTCTCAAAACCAAGCGCGCTCACCACATCTGGATCACTCGGTGGATTATTGAGGTAGAACACATAAAGCGCCGCTCCCACCACCAGCATGAGAAAAGTCAAAACCTGACCTACTGAACTCCAGATAATGGCCTTCTTGGCATCTTCCACATTACGGCAGCAGAACATCCTTTGAGCATTCAATTGGTCTACTCCAAATGCTGTCAAATTCTGAAATGGCACCGCGAAAACAGCGACCCAGAAAGTGAATTTAAATTCGGGACCGAAACCAAAGTCAGCATTCCAAATACGCGTCTTCCCTGCCGCATCCGCTTGGCTCCATAACTGGCTCCATCCCCCATCAAGTGAATTTACGATCCAAAAGAGCGTCAGCACCCCTCCGATCGTAAACAATCCGAACTGCATGACATCTGTCCAAATAACGGTTCGCATCCCCCCCATCAAGGTCCAGCCAATCGCAAAAATCCCGATTACCAGAATACACAGTGAGAAATCCCAGCCTGTCACAACCGTGAGTGGCAGAGCCGCAACCAAAACCCTCACGCTCTGCCCGAGGATCGAACCAACCGTAAAAAACACCGTCGCCAGCGTCTTAAGCTGAGGCTTAATCCGCCGCCCCATATAATCGTAAGGGCTGTAAATCTCGTCCTCGTAGAAAACCTTCACAAAGACTAGCCCCACAATGACTCTTCCCATGATTGAGCCAATCCCCCAAAGCATGTAGGTGAAATCTCCCTGAAGAGCCATGACTGTTCCCGGCACGCCAATAAAAGTCACCCCACTGATCTCGGTCGCAATGATCGATCCCGAGACCGCCCACCATGGCAGACTCTTTCCACCTGCGAAAAAATCCTTAATCGTTGCCTGCTTTCCGCCCATGTAATGGCCGATCACCGTCGTTAAGATCAGGTAACCAAAAAGCACCGCCACATCGAGCGAAGTGAAAAATTCTGGCATGGCCCTAAGTTGCCGCATTATTTCCAAGCTGTCGATAATCCTCTTTTCTAAACTTCTCGACACCTCCTCAACTACGCTTTGCCTCTTCGCGGTGACGAAAAAACCTCATCCTCTCACATTAGCCTTGTGATCGAAATCCGATCTCACTAGCTTTCATAAACCGCTCAAGGAGGAGACTATTTCCGACCCAGAAACTTTTATCGTTGGTATCATCCCGGCCCGTTGGGCCTCCTCCCGCTTCCCCGGAAAGCCGCTTCACCCACTTCTCGGAAAGCCACTGCTGCAACACGTCATCGAGCGTGCCCGCCTCTGCACTGAACTCGATGACCTCGTTGTCGCTACCGATGACGATCGCATTATCGCCCTCTGTGAATCTCTGGGAGCAAAAGTCTCCCGCACACGCTCGGATCACCCTTCCGGCACTGATCGCATCGCCGAATCCGCGGAGCAGTTTCCGAACGCCACCCACGTTTTAAATATTCAAGGTGACGAGCCCCTTCTCGACCCCGCCCTCGTCGACACCCTCGCTCGCATTCTTAAAGAGGAGCCTGATCTTCCCATGATCACCGCCGCGAGCACGGTCGATGACGAAAGCCTCATTGCTGATCCGAACGTCGTCAAAGTGACCCTCACTTCAAAAGGCGACGCTCTTTACTTCTCCCGCTCTCCCATCCCGTATCGGCGCGATCTCGCCCCCTCTCTCCCGACTTTCCGACACCTCGGGATATACGGCTATCGCTGCGATTTTCTGAAACATTTCGTCTCTCTGCCTCCCTCTGCGCTAGAACAGAGCGAAGGTCTAGAACAGCTGCGCGCCCTCGAAGACGGCGCAACCATCCGCGTCCATCTCACCGAGCACAAAGCCATCGGCCTCGACTCACCCGACCAAGTCCCACTTATCGAATCTCTCCTCTCATCCTGCTCGTCATGAAATATATCTTTGTTACCGGAGGCGTCGTCTCCTCCCTCGGAAAAGGACTCGCTGCGGCCTCCATCGGAACGCTACTCGAGCACCGAGGCCTCAAGGTCCTGCTCCAGAAATTCGACCCCTACCTCAATGTCGATCCCGGCACAATGTCGCCATACCAGCATGGCGAAGTTTACGTCCTAGATGACGGAGCCGAGACCGATCTCGACCTTGGGCACTACGAGCGTTTCACCAAGACGCCCCTTTCCCAGATCAATTCCCTGAGCTCCGGCCAAGTTTTTGAAAACGTCATCAAGAAAGAACGCCGTGGCGACTACCTTGGAGCCACCGTCCAATTCATCCCGCATGTCACTGATGAGATTAAAAATCGTCTCAATCAGGCCACTGAAAAAAACCCTGATGTCGATGTCATCATCACCGAGATCGGCGGCACCGTCGGTGATATCGAAGGCCACCTTTTCCTTGAGGCACTCCGTCAATTCTCGCTCGAAGTCGGACGTCAAAACGTCTGCTTCATTCACGTCACCCTTCTCCCACTCGTCCGTGCTGCGGGTGAAATTAAGACCAAGCCGACCCAACAGTCTGTCGCCAAGCTTCGCGAAATCGGAATCCAACCTGACATCATCATCTGCCGCACCGAGCATGATCTTGATGAAGATAACAAGGCGAAGATCGCGATGTTCTGTAACGTCCCGGCGCAAAACGTTGTCGCCTTCCGTGATGTCGAAAACACTATCTACGAATGTCCGCTCGACCTCCGCAAGGATAAGATTGACCGCCTCGTTGCAGACTCTCTGAGCCTTAGCTCAGAGACTCCCGACCTCAGTGCATGGCAAGACTTTGTCGATCGTATCGTGAACCCCACTACCAAGATTAACATCGCAGTCGTTGGGAAATATATTGAGCTCCAAGACGCCTATAAGTCGATTTACGAATCCCTCACCATTGCCGGTGCTGCACATCGCACCCACATCAACATCACCCGAGTCGATGCGGAAGACTTAGAAAATGAACCTGCGGAAAAACAGCTCTCCGGACTTGATGGCATTCTCATTCCCGGAGGATTTGGTGACCGGGGAGTCGAAGGAAAAATCAAAGCTGCGCAATTCGCCCGTGAGCAAAACATCCCTTATTTCGGAATCTGCCTTGGCATGCAAATCGCCACTATCGAATTCGCTAGAAACGTCTGCGGCCTTCAAAACGCAACCTCTACCGAGTTCGATCAAGAGACCAAACACCCCGTCATCTGCCTTCAGGAAGAGCAAGAAGGCATCACCGACATGGGTGGTTCCATGCGCCTTGGCTCCTGTGAATCCACGATGAATGCGGGAACAAAATCCCACAAACTTTACCACGGAGCCGACACTATTCACGAGCGTCACCGCCATCGTTACGAATTCAACTCCGCATACCGCGAGCAACTCGAAGAAGCCGGCCTCGTGATTGCTTCCGTCTCTAAAAATGAAGGCCTCGTCGAAATCATCGAACTTCCCGACCACCCCTTCTTTGTCGCTGCCCAATTCCACCCCGAATTTAAATCAAAGCCAAACCACCCGCATCCCATCTTCTCAGGGTTCGTTGAAGCCTGCCTTCCAAAATCATGAGCGCAGAATGCCTGATTGTCGGGATCCAAGGCCTCGCGCTGACCGCTCAAGAAAAAGCGCTCTACCGCGACCTCAACCCTGCAGGCTACATTCTCTTTTCGCGGAATCTTGAGTCACCAGAACAAATCCGTGAACTCACCGACTCTCTGCGTGCGCTCCATCTCGATACTCCCTTTATATCTATCGACCAAGAAGGAGGCCGCGTCTGGCGCACCCAAGAATTTAGCGCCGCCCCACCTGATGCCGCGACGTTCACCGCGAAAGCAGACACAAAACAAATCTCATGGTTCGGAGCACTCACCGGCCAGCTCTTAGAAATCCTCGGAATCAATCTCAACTTCGCTCCTGTCCTCGATCTAGATCATCACCCGGACAAAAACAACGGCCTCCGTGGGCGCTGCTGGGGAAATGACTCCCAAACCGTCATTAATAATGCGGGCAACTTCAACCGCTGGATGCGTAAGCAAGGCGTCCTTTCCTGCGGCAAGCATTTCCCCACCAACGGGCTCGCTCTCGCAGACCCTCATCACGAACTCCCGGTCGCGGATATTTCCCTCGAGGATTTGCTCAAAGAAGACCTCCTCCCTTACACCGCACTGATGCCAGAGCTAGATGCCATCATGGCCTGCCACCTGAATTTCCCGCAGCTTGACGCGGAATTCCCCGCTTCCCTTTCACCACGCATCCTCACGCGCCTTCTAAGAGATCAACTCGGCTACGAAGGACTCATCCTTACCGATGATCTTGATATGGGAGCAATCGTGAATCACTACGGTCGCGGAAATGACCTTTACCTCGCCCTCGAAGCTGGAGTCGACATCCCCCTGATCTGCCACCAGATGGACACTCTCCGCGAGGCCGTCAAAGAACTGGAAAAGCTTCCCGTTGGTCGCCTCGACGACTCACTTAAGCGCATCGAGAAGCAACGTCGCAAATTCAAGCAGCCTCCACCATTCACCCAAGATCGCTGGACCGAAATCAACGAAAAGCTCACCGATCTTACACGTGAAATCACCGGCCAAGACCGCTTCGATGCCGGCCGTCCAAGCCAAAGTCCAGTCGAGGATTATTAGGATAAATTTCAGGGTTTCAAGCGGCCCCAATTCTCTGTAACTTAGGTCTGATGTCGCGCGCTTTTTTTATCCTTAGCCTCCTCGTCTCGCCCCTCCTCGCGCAGATTTCGGAAACTGAGATTCTAAAAAAGAAGAAGTATAACCAAGAGCTCAGTGATGCCTACGCCCGGATCGATCCTGAGAAAGACGGATGGGAAACAGAAATGCTGGGAGAAGAATTTTCCTCGCGGCTTAAAGCGATCGTGAACGATATCCTTAAAGGGAAATTCCCCTCGGAAACTCAATCAACACCAC
Source organism: Akkermansiaceae bacterium (assembly GCA_039768255.1). Taxonomy (GTDB): domain Bacteria; phylum Verrucomicrobiota; class Verrucomicrobiia; order Verrucomicrobiales; family Akkermansiaceae; genus SW10. The sequence goes on from JBDNAW010000078.1 coordinate 16,303, forward strand.
TACGCCCGTCGAATTTAAAACTCGTCCACAATTCTGAATTATCGATCAGCCGTAGCCCTGCCCTTCCGGAAGATTTCTCTCCTTACAGGCCGTTAATGCTCAAAGACTTCAAAACCAAAATCAAAGTGATCCGTATCGAAGGACTCACTTGCGAAGCGCTCATCACTTTTAAAAAGCCAGGTCATCAGATTAACGCCGTATGGAAATGCCAATGGCACAGTAACCTTGCGCTGAAGTCTCTGCAGGTCATCGATTATGAAGAAGTCACCTCACCAGTCCTTCTTCGTGATGTCACTGAGTCCGTCCTTGGTCAAACA
>JBDNAW010000079.1:0-21781 GCA_039768255.1 Akkermansiaceae bacterium
AGTGAGCGTTCTCAAAATTCTGAATCACGACCACGTCGAAACGGGAGAAGGCGTCATCGAGATCGAAACTCTCATCTCGATCAAGGATTCTGATAATAATTTCCGAGACGATTTTTATTTCTCCATTTTCAACAGCACAGGCGGAAACCCCATTGCCTCGATCCGTTTTGATAACGAAGACCCCGAGGCCACCAACACCCGCTTCGGCATTTGGCGCGAGGATGGTCAGAACCAGTTCGACACTCAGGTCAACTTTATCCATGAAGAGCTTTACGACCTTTTCATCTGCATCGATCTCAATGCCAACACTTGGTCAGCCGACCTCAGCGGTCTTCCCCTTTTTAGTAACGAGACCTTCACCAGCTCGGTCAGTGGCTCAGATATCAATCTTGGGATCGTTGGGTATGAGTGGCAGCTCAGTAGCCCTTTGACTCTATCTTACGGCAATAATTTCCTCTTGGTAGGAGACCTCCGAGTGACTTCGGTTAATAACGACGTCACCCCTGTTGACCTCCTCTTGTCCATCAACGAAAACGCCGAACCCGTTCTAGAATGGGAGGGAAAAGGCGGTTTCACCTACCAAGTCGAGTATTGTGATGATCTTCTCAACTGGAAGGATGACCTCCCAAATTCCGTCCTCACTCCCGGACTCTCATCCGGCTCCATAATTTTTACTGACGTCACATCACCACCTCTCACAAAGCGATTCTACCGCGTCATCACAAAAGCGCCCTAGAAGCTCTTCGGCCCAAAGTTCTCTGGAAGTAATGCCCCAAGAGACATCTCGCGCACGAGTTTGCCATTCTCGTCCGACATTAGGACTCTTAAATCTGGCGCAAATTCACTCAGCACCTGTCGGCACGCGCCACACGGAGAGCCTCCACCTTTGACGGAAATTGCAATCGCTTCGAAATCCCGCTCGGCACAAGCGACGGCCATTCCCACCGCCACGCGCTCCGCGCAAATAGTGAGTCCATACGAGGCGTTCTCGACATTACAGCCAACAAATACCTTACCCGACTTTCCAAGCAAAGCCGCACCGACGTGAAATTCCGAATACGGCGCATAAGCTTTACGCGCCGCGCCGTGGGCCATCTTGATGAGTTCTTGATCGGTCATGAGGCGATTTTTTTGGCCGCTTTGAGGGCGACTTTCATCATATCGGTGAAGCTCTTTTCCCGCTCCTCACTGGTGGTTGACTCGCCTGTTCGGATGTGATCGCTCACCGTGCAAATCGCCATTCCTCGCGCGCCAAACTCAGCGCAGACTCCGAACAAACCAGCCGCTTCCATTTCCACCGCAAAGACTTTCATCTTTTCCATGCGGTCGAACATTTCTGGCTGCGGCGTGTAAAAAAGATCTGCCGAAAAGAGATTCCCCACCTTCACTGGAACACCAAGTTCTTTGGCTGAATTCACATGTGCCGCGAGTAAATCATAATCAGCAATCGCCGCAAAATCATACCCGCCGAAGCGCGCCCGATTCACCCCGCTATCGGTGCTGGCCCCCATGCCAATGACAACATCACGCACCTTCACCTCTGTCGAAACAGCACCGCAACTCCCAACTCGGATCAAATTTTTCACCCCATAATCGGTGATTAATTCTTTCGCATAAATCGAGATCGAGGGGATCCCCATTCCGCTTCCCATCACCGAGACAGGGGTCCCTTGATAAGTTCCCGTGTAGCCGAACATGTTCCGCACCTCATTCACCTGCGTGACGCCCTCAAGAAAAGTATCGGCGATGAATTTTGCCCTCAAGGGGTCTCCGGGCAGAAGCACGGTCTCGGCGAACTGCCCCTCATGGGCTTCTATATGCGGTGTGGCCATGACATTATCCTACAGGATCGAATGCCCCTCGTCCATCTCGAGACCAAGCCACTTTGCGATCGCCGCACCCACGTCAGCAAATGTCTCCCGTGTTCCAGCACTTTGAGCGCCTGCACCTGCAATTAAAACCGGAACCTGTTCCCGTGTATGATCCGTCCCTTTCCAAGTGGGGTCATTCCCATGATCAGCAGTAATCACTAGTAAATCACCCTCACGAAGTTCCGGCAAAAAACGACCCAGCTCCGCATCCCAATCTTCAAGAGCCGCTCCGTAGCCTTCGGGATCACGTCGATGACCATAGAGCATATCGAAATCGACAAAGTTTGTCATCACTAGGTCAGCCGTTTCCATCGCCTCGCGGGTTCGCGCCCAAAGCTGCGGATGTCCGCACGCCTTTAGTTCCGCAGTGAGCCCCGTATGAGCAAAAATATCGCCAATTTTTCCAACTCCCGCCACCTGCAGACCAGCGTCAGCAGCTTTCTGCAGCACAGTCGGCTTGGGCGGTGTGATGGCATAGTCTTTGCGATTCCCAGTACGCTCGTAGCCCCCTTCTACTCCGATAAATGGCCGAGCGATGACACGGCCTACATTCATCTCCAAAGTCAGCTCACGAGCCACTTCACAAAGCTGATAAAGCTTCTCTAAACCAAAAGTCTCCTCATGTGCTGCGATTTGAAATACCGAATCGGCCGAAGTGTAAAAAATCGGCCTGCCCGTAGTCATGCTCTTATCACCGAGTTTCGCAATGATTTCTGTTCCACTCGAATGACAATGCCCGAGAGAACCTTCTAAATGACAGCGCTCGTAAATCTCATGAAGTAAATCGGCGGGGAAACATTCCTCTGTCTTTGGGAAATACCCCCAATCCCAAGTCGCCGGAACGCCCGCTAGTTCCCAATGACCACTCGGCGTATCTTTCCCCGTCGAGACTTCACAAGCGGAGGCAAAAATTCCGCTCGGGGCAACTTTTTCAAACCCCATTGGAACCGATCCATGAACCAATTCATAAGCAGCCCCCAAACCCAGTTGATTCAAGTTTGGGAGCGCCAAAGCTCGGCTCTTATTTTCCACAAACCATTCCGCGATATGACCTAGCGTATCACTCCCTTGATCTCCAAACACCTTTGCATCGGGGGCTCCGCCGATACCGACCGAATCCAGAATGAGCCAAATCACTCGTCGTTCCATGTTTCAATCGTAAGTCAAAATTAAATGGGAAGCGAAAGCTTAAACTCGCTTTTACGCATCCTCTAGAAAACAACCGCCGTTCAATTCACGTATAAAGCTCTTTCGTGCTTTCTACTCATAAAATTCCCGCATCAATGGAAGCGAAAATACACAGATCTGCGCAGAGGCTCATCCATCTGAATTGAAGAACTCGAGTAGAAGAAATCACTTCAACTTTGAGTAGTCCGTCGGAGAGAGGAATTGGCTTTCCACTTTTTGAACAAGCTTACCATTCACCCTTGAGGCCTTTGAAGCCTCCTTCCATTTGGGGTCTTTTCGGAATGCCTCCCAACTAACCTTCGCTGCTTTACGATCCTTGTGCGCGAGGAGATATACCAACTTTTGCTGCTCTCCGTCTTTCTCCATAGTCAGCCAGTAGCCGATATTTTTCATCCCGTGGGATTCGAAGATTTTCACAGTATGATCACGGAATCGCTTTTCTAGATCCTCAAGTTTCCCTTTGTGGGCCGTGTAAGTGCGGAGTTCATAAATATCCGCGAAAGCTGGGAGGACTAGGAAAAGAGAAAGCAGGAGATTTTTCATGTGCTCTCACAATACCTCATTTTAAAAGGAAGCCAAGATCGGGCTCTCTATCCCCTTACGTCCGTAACTCGATCTCTCCTCTGAACCTTGACAGATCATATTTGGAAAGGTTATCTTGATAGAGCTCGGATAAATGATTTCGAGTCAAACCACCTACCAAACCAACCAAGATGAAAAAACTGACCACCACCGTTGTGATCGCTCTGGCACTGACTCTGAGTGCCCAAGCCGATTCCTTCAAAGAAAAGGCCGCTCAGATCTCTCACCTTTATCAAAAGGCAGTGAAAGAGATGCATGAAGGAAAAATCGATGAAGCCCGTACGAATTTCAACAAGGTCTTGAGGCTTCAACCAAACCATGGGCACGCGAAGTATCATCTCGCGCGCCTCGATGTCGTTGGGAAAAATTTCGCGCTTGCACAGCGCAAAAAACAATTCAAGAGCATCAAAATTAAAGTCGTTGATTTCCATGAATCAACGCTCCAAGAAGCTCTTGAGCAGCTTAATGTTGATACCCTGAAGGCCTCGGAGCAGAAATTCTCCCCGAATTTTATCATTCAAGACCCGAAAGGAACGTTGAAACATAAGCAGATCACGCTTTCGATGAAAAACGTCCCGCTGAGCGCAGTGCTATCATACGTTCTCGATATCGCGGGAGCGAACGCCCGCTTTGATACTCATGCCACCGTGATTAGGCCGAACGAATAATCGGTTTTTTGCATTTTCTAGTACGCTTCATGTTCCGTTTCATCTTATGAAGCGGGTATGAAGAAATGGAATTGCCTAGATCGCATTATCGCGCCGTCTCTCCTAGCTGCTGACTTTGCTCATATCAAAGATGAGACGACCCGAGCCATTAATGCTGGTGCAGACTGGATGCATCTCGACGTCATGGATGGCCATTTTGTCGATAACATTTCCTTTGGCCCTGCAGTCATTCAAGCGATACATGAGACCAATGACGTCTTTCTTGATGTCCACCTCATGATTACGAAGCCGGATCATTTTCTCCCGCGCTTTATCGAAGCGGGGTCAGACATGATCACCGTGCACGTCGAACCCGAGGCTGATCATGATGTTTCTAAGACGCTCGCTGCAATCCGTGCAGCAGGTTGCAAAGCTGGCCTCGCGTTTAATCCTGCGACGTCATTGGCAGCTGTCCTTCCGTATCTAGACCAGATTGATCTCCTTCTCGCCATGACCGTAGTCCCTGGCTTTGGTGGACAATCGTTTATGCCAGAAGTGATGCCAAAGATCGAAGCCGCGGTTCAGGAACGTGAAGCTCGTGGGCTCGGCTTTCATATTCAGGTAGATGGAGGAATCGGAAAAGAAACAGCACCAGTAGCTGTAGCCGCTGGCGCAAATGTTTTGGTAGCTGGTTCTTCGACCTTTAAGGCTGAGAATATGGCAGAAGCCATCCAGACGATTCGACAATGAAAACAGCGAAGGTCGGCTCCTTTAGGGAGAGCCACCCCGCTCAAACCAGCCAGTAAAGCGGAAGATTGCACAGGCACGCCTGATCCTGCCTGTGCTTTCGTCACGAGTTAGAATCTGGGGTAAGTTGCATTACTACGTAGGGGGCGCAGTTTGGACTGATCAATGGAATGCTCTCTGGGAAGCTCGACAGCCGATCATGTGATTGAGGCTTTATCAATTCCTTACTCTTCTGTCTGGAGCCAACTTTTCACACCCGCCAGAGCATTTGCACGATGACTGAGTTGATTTTTGATATGTTCACCCAACTCCGCAAAACTGGATGAATAGCCTTCAGGTTTGAATAGTGGATCATAACCAAACCCCCCACTTCCAGTCTTATCCTCTAAGATGATTCCTTCAACTGATCCTGAAAAATCAGCAAGCACTTTTCCACCCTCGCAAATGACCATGACGCAACGAAAACGCGCCGTGCGGTTCTTGGCTCCAGTAAGTTCTCGAATAAGCTTTTCATTATTTAAGTGATCATTCCCCTCCTCTCCGGCATATCGGGAAGAATAGACTCCAGGTGCGCCTCCTAAGGCATCAACCTCAAGACCTGAGTCATCGGACAATACTAAGGCATCTGTCAGCTTACTAATAGCTACTGCTTTCAAAGTTGCATTTTCAAGAAACGTCGTCCCAGTTTCTTCGACCTCTGGAGGATTTTCGAGGACAGACAAATCGACGACATCAAAATCACTCAAAATTGCTCTGATTTCTTGGATTTTATGGGCATTTCGGGTCGCTACGATGATCTGTTTCTGCATACCTTGAGATAGCACTTGAGATTTTTTTTTCGATCTATTTGGAATAAAACAGCTCTCAGATACGCCTAATAACATGATGAGACAACTTTTGAACATCACCGCGATCCTCTCCATAACAACCGTTCTTGCGAGTGCCGCCACGAAAGGATGGACCACAGACTTTGAAGCAGCCAAGGCTCAGGCTAAGAAAGAAGGCAAAGCCCTCTTAGTCGAATTCACCGGCTCTGACTGGTGCCCTCCATGTAAGAAACTCCATAAAGAAGTCTTCTCTAAGTCCAGTTTCGTGAAGTCTGCCAGTCAGGATTTCGTCCTCGTAGAACTCGACTTCCCACAAAAAAAGAAGCTCGATGCCGATTTGAAAAAGCAGAACGAGGATCTCGCCAAGACATACAAAGTGCGTGGTTTCCCGACTGTTCTTCTTATGGATTCTAATGGAAAAGTCTTCAAAAAGACGTCTTACCAAGCTGGAGGGGTGAAACCATATTTAGCCCTGATTCAAAAATCTCTTAAGGCAAAGGATTTTCGTTAAATCCCCATTCCAAAGCCCGATGTCTGTTGGGTAGAGAGAAAACAATCCCTGTCGCACTTCATCCTGTGCTCTTGCGACAGGTTATCTTTTGCTCCGATTGAGAAGATCAAGTTAAGCAAGAGGTCGAAGACCAAGGGTCGTCTCGATCGTATGAGAGCCGTTCGGGTAGAGGGTCGGCTTATCTGACCCAGCATTGGCAGCCTCAATACAGAGAAACTCGTTAAAGTCGCGGTCAGGGAGATCACGAATTTCCTTAGACTTAGCCACCCAAGGGTTCCAAACGACGGTTGAGCGTGATCCTGCTTTATCGACAAAGACCGAACGATGCCGTTCAACATCACGAATGAGCACGGAGGACATTGATTTATAAATGCGGTCTACTTCCTCATCAATAATGAGAGCACCTTCCTGATAAACTTCCTCAGCATCTGCGGGTTGGAGCTGATCAATGTAGTGTGAGCCTTTAAGCCCTTCGATGTTAATACGGGCGATGTTACCCACCGAAAGGTAAGTGTGGAGTGCGGAGCTCACTTTGTATGGCTCTTCTCCGGTATTCTTCATCTTTAGAACGACACGAAGCTTGTCGGTGATGTGAATGGTCGCAGTGAGAGCGAAATCATTTGGAAATAATTTCTTAGTTTCCTCATCTGAGGTAAGGTTGAAAATGAGCTTTGCAGAACGACCATTCGATTCGGCAGATTCAAGTTTCCAAAAGCTGATGCGCGCGATTCCGTGAGAAGGCCGTGAGCTGTCTTCAGGGTGATTTCCAAACCAAGGCCAGCAAATGGGAATCCCTCCTCGAATCGCTTTTGTTCCGTCGAGGATAGACTTGGGGGAAAGGTAAAGAACTGGAGGATGGTCCTTAGGGGCCCACTTACAAACCTGAGCCCCAAAGGGGGAAATGGTAGCGCTTGAAAGTTCTGTCACGACCTCAATCAGAGGGAGCGCGGGTTCGGTCTCATCGATGGTAAACTCGGGAGCGGCGCCGAGAATGGATTTAAGCTCTTCAACAGATTGCTTCATAGGGTAGGCAGATGCCAGAGTTGCCATAGGAACTCAGAAAAGAAAACCTAAGAATCAACCTTTTTGCACTCGTGCCACTTTTCCACCCGAAATGATAAAGTTTAAACGTTCTGGACAATGATCTTTGGTGACCTTCGATGATTTTCCGTCACGTGAAACCACACGCGCACGGAGACCAAAAGCAGATGCTTTATCTAGAGCCTCTGCTTCAGAAAGACCAATGTAGGATTGCTCGGATTGATTCACAGGAGTGCGAGAGTGTGCGGGAACGTGTGACGAGCAGCTTTTGAAGAGGACGGGTGTAAGAGAAAGAAAAACCCACAGGCTCATTCTCAGAGCTGCGGGTTTTGGAAATCGTTTCATGGAAACTGAAATTACTCAGCGAGCACTTTCATAGTTGGAATCTGACCAAGGTGAGACCCACCACCTGAACCTTGTGAAGTGTAACCTCCGCAGCTGCTGCCAGTGAGGCCGCAGCATGAAGAAAAGAGAAGAGCGGCGATACCAAGGGAGAGGATGCAGGCGATTTTTTTCATGTGTATGGCGTATTTGATTAGCTTTAACAGAAAGCAAAGAGAAGTCTGGATTGTCGAGTGTGTTTCTCAAAAATTGGCTACGAATTCTATTTTTCAGCGATCACGAGTAAACTATCCTTAAAGAATGAGATTTCGCGTAAAGGTCGGATGAGGACTTTTAGGAAATTACGGAGCTTGTTGGGGTTCTCATTCCATTGCTCCAACGGGAAATAACCCGTCTCGTTCGAGCGCCCCAATCCAGAGTAATACGCTGTCGTTTCTGATTTTACGACCTTAAGACGAGTTGGTTGGAAGAAATCTAGCACCTCTGAAAGGCGATATTCCTTCCAATGCCCGTGGCCATCTTCATCGACTTCAGGCTCATTCCAGCGAAAGGGATTGAAGAGATCTTTGTTCAAAGAGAAGCGGTTCGGTGTCGAGAGAATGAGCCTTCCGCCGGGCTTAAGAATCCGTTCAAGGTCTTGAAACAACTCTGGAAAGCCAGCGGGATCGAGATGCTCAAAAACCTCCGTGAAAAGTATCGTATCGAATACCGCATCTTCAAACGGAAGATTGGGGCAGTCGTTGATATTGTGGGCATGTAAAGAAACTCCAGCTTCTGCAACGAGAGGAATCCGATCAGGTCGGAGGTCAATTGCATCGACCTGCCAGCCTTGAGTCTTGAAATACATCGCAAGATAGCCCGGCCAGCAACCGATATCGAGAATCCGGCCTACGCCAGATCTGTTACGAGAAACTTCGTCTACGGTGAGGCGGAAACGATGATCATGGTTTTTGAAATACCAATCCTCTCCATCGAGTTTCGACCGAATCTCTCCGTAGGCTTTTTCATTCATACTTCTTATTAGATAATCGTAAGCACTTGATCAACGATGCGCTTCGCATTGGGAAGCTGCTCGAGCTCAATGTGCTTCGAGTAAATCGCAGGGGCGTCAATGGTGCAGACGCGCTTAATCGGAGCATCGAGGTAGTCGAAAGCGTATTCCTGAATCAGGGTCGTAATCTGAGCTGAAACTCCACAGAAAGGCTTGGACTCATCGACGAGGCAAACGCGGTTTGTCTTCTTAACCGATTCAATAATCGCATCTTGATCGAGCGGACGAATGGAACGGAGGTCGAGAACTTCAGCATCAATGTTATGCTCGCTTTTCAAAACCTCAGCCGCCTCAAGAGCGCGTAGCACACTGGCTCCGTGTGCAATGAGGGAAATGTCTTTTCCTTCACGCTTAATGTCGGCTTTGCCAAGAGGAATCACAAAATCTCCGTCGGCGGGATCAGGCACTGGGCCTATATTTCCATAGAGTGTGGTATTCTCCATGACGTAGACAGGATCGTTATCACGGATCGCCGCTTTCATGAGGCCTTTGGCATCGGCTGCAGTTGCGGGCGAGCAGACTTTTAGGCCAGGGAAAGCTGCGAAAAGACCTTCCGGAGTGTGTGAATGAGTCGCACCAACATTGGTTCCGCCATTGGCAGGTCCACGCATCACAATAGGCACATTGATGAGCCCCCCGGACATATAGCGGCAGCAAGCAGCATTGTTGACCAATTGGTCAAAGGCGACGGAATGAAAGGACCAAAACATCAGCTCCATCACCGGGCGGATCCCAAGCATGGAAGCCCCAATGCCCATACCGATAAAGCCGGCTTCGGAAATAGGAGTATCTACGACTCGCTTATCGCCCCACTTTTCCCAAAGGCCACGGGTGACTTTGTAGGCTCCGTTATATTGGGCTACCTCTTCACCCATGATGACGACTTTTTCATCACGGGCTAGCTCTTCGTCGAAGGCTTCGTTAAGGGCATCGCGGTATTCGATTTCTCTCATGGTCTTAGAAAATTAATCGTTAAAGAAATGGCGGCCGATATTAGAGGCCTCGGTGTTATGATCAGTCTCCCAGTAAACATCCTTGGTGATGTCTTCGACCGTAGGAGCAGGGGAAGCTTCGGCAAAGGCCACGGAAGCATCCGCTTCTTTCTTGGCTGCACGATCGATCTCTTTGGCAGATTCCTCAGTGAGGTGACCTTCCGAGATCATGCGGCTGCGCCAGAGGTTGATTGGATCGTGGTTATCTTTGTAGGCCTGAATCTCTTCAGGAGAACGATACTTCTTGTGGTTCGCATCAGCGACTGAATGGCCGTTGTAGCGGTATGTTTGGATTTCAAGAACCGTCGGACGGCTCTCTTGATGTGCACGCTCCATCGCGATGTTCACCTTAGTGCGAATCTCGTAAAGATCGCTCCCATTGACGAGGTCCCACTCGATATCGTAGCCCTCAGCACGCTGTGCAAGGCAGTCGCGATAAGCACTGGAGCGCTTCTGTGAGGTTCCCATAGAGTAACCATTATTCTCAATGATGTAGACCACGGGGATTTCAAAAAGAGCAGCAATGTTCAGTGACTCATGAAAAGCACCCTGGTTAACTGCACCGTCTCCCATGAAGCAGAGGCAGGAACCTTTGTGACCGTTGTATTTCACCCCATAACCGAGACCTAGCCCCAGTGGAGTCTGGCCAGCGACGATGCCGTGACCACCCCAAAAATTCTTATCAGGAGCGAAGAAGTGCATCGATCCTCCCTTACCCTTAGAACAGCCATCGATCTTACCAAACATCTCAGCCATGCACTCGTTCATGCTCATTCCCACAGCCAGAGCGTGAGCGTGACAGCGATACGCAGTAATCATATGATCATGCTCACCCATGAGCGAGGCGCAACCTACAGCGATGGACTCTTGCCCAACGTAAAGGTGTAGGAATCCACCCATTTTCCCAGCAGCATACTGCTTACCGGAGGCTTGTTCAAACTTACGAATACGCGACATCTGCCGGTAGTATTCGATCTTTTGCTCGGCGGAGAGCCCGCTATTTACGGGCGAGGTAGAGAAATCAAGAGAGTTGGAAGTAGCGTCCATAATGGGCTAGAAGTCGTGGTAAGACATAGCGGCGGGAGAGACTAGTGGCAAGGCTAGTCTAAGATGAGCCTTCATAGGATGAAACCAATCTTCCTTATTGGCCATCAACCTGCACTTCGTCTCAACCTGAGACGAATTCCGCGGGGAAGATATATTGCATCAGCAAGGTGAGGAAAAAATTCACCATCAAAATCGCCAGAGAAGAAAATACCATCGCATTTGTAGTCCCGCGCCCTACCCCAACTGCACCATTACTCGCCTTTAAACCTTGATGACATGAGATCACCACAATCAGAATTCCAAAACTCATTCCTTTCGTAATCGCAATCGCCAAGTCTCCCCAGTCGGCATATTTCACCATATTGGCATTCCAATAAGCTGCCTCAACTCCGAAGACATGAACTCCAATGACGTAGGATGCGATGATCCCCAACGCTGCAGATTCCGCAATCAGGAGTGGCACCGAGATCACCATCGCCATCAGACGAGGAGTCACCAAGTAATCAATCGGGTGCACCGCCATCGAGCGTAATGCATCAATCTGCTCAGTCACCTTCATCGTCCCGATTTCTGCAGCCATCGCTGATCCCACACGCCCTGCTAACATGAGCCCCGTGATTGTCGGGCCAAGTTCACGAAGCATCGCTACCGAGACCAAGCCGCCGGCTGCCGTTTCTAAGTTGAAAATTTTAAACTGAAACAAAGCCTGCGCTGCCAGCACCGCGCCAGTAAAAGCCCCAGTGATCCCGACTACAATTTGTGAGCGTGTTCCGATCTCCGCGATTTGTTCTAGCATCTGGCGGTAACGCAGTTGTCCTCTGGTCAAAGATACAAAGATCTCGAAACCCAAAAGGCCGAGCTGGCCTAGGTAGTCGTTCAACTGCAGAACCAAACGGCCAATTGTGCGGACAATATTCAACGGGCGAAGCATAGCTTCCCTAATTGTGAAACCCAACCCCAGATTTCCAGCTCTTCGGTGATTGCCAACTTTTCCAAAGATCGCAAAATCCTTCCGGCATCTCTGCTAGAACGCTTCTCTGCTTGCTTCATCCCCCAACACCGGCAATCGCGATGTTCCCAAGAAACTCTAGAAGTCCCCCCAAACGCGCAAGATCAGAACAAGAACGAGATTGAGTGAGCTCACAATCGCAGGCAGTCTAAGCTACTCCATCTTCAAAAACGCAAAAACTGGGAATCGTTTTCTCCTGACCTTTATCAGTTTAGAAAACAATTTAAGAATAAACCATCACAGGCCCTACTCCGCCGCTCCCTTGAACTTTGCGGAGTTTATTGACGGCCTTTTTAATTGCATCGATCGCTTCATCGACTTCAGCGAGCGTCGTGAAGCTGGAGACTGAAATGCGAAGGCTGCTTTTCGCCTGAACATCATCGATTCCCATCGCTTTTTGGACGTGGCTAGGTTGCTGCTTACCCGTCATACAGGCACTTCCCGTCGAGACTTGCACCCCATATTCATCGAGTAAAATGAGAAGCCCCGCCCCCTCGCATTGATCAAAGGAAACATGAGCTACCGTCGGCACACGATGATCCCGTGAACCATTCAAAATGACTCCCGTGATTTCTTCCATTAATCGCTTTTCCAAATAATCCCGAAGCTCTCCGATCCCCGCATGCTGATCCTTCTCTAAGGCAAGGCGCATCATCTCCGCCGCATGCCCGAGACCAACAATATATGGCACATTCTCGGTCCCACTTCGGCGACCATCTTCCTGACCACCGCCGCGTATCAACGGCTCAAAGCGGGTGCCCTCACGGAGATAAAGTGCGCCCACACCCTTAGGCGCATGAAATTTATGCCCACTGATGCTCAAAAAATCGACTGGCGTCTCGCGCACATTGACGGGAATTTTCCCCACCGCCTGAATCGCATCGGTGTGGAAGGCAAAGCCATTGGATTTCGCGAGTTCACACGCTTCTGCAATCGGCTGAACCACTCCTGTTTCATTGTTCGCCCACATAATGGAAGCGAAGCCCTGCTCCGCTCCTTCGCAAGCCGCTTGGAATTCATCAAGCTTGAGTCGCCCGTCAGAATCGACGCCACAACGCACGAGATCAAAGCCCACCGCCTCCATCGCCTCGCAAGGACGCAGCACCGCCGAGTGCTCGATCGCACCGGTGATGACTCGCGATTTTTTCCGCCCGTAAACTCGTGCAAGCGACTTAAGGACCATATTGTTCGATTCTGTGCCACAGCCGGTGAAGACGACCTCTTCTTCCTTCGCTCCGATCAACTCTGCCACCTGTCCTCGCGCAGTCGCGATGGCTTTTTTCACCACCCTACTCGCTCGATAACCGCTCGATGGATTATGAAAATGGTCGCGTAGAAAAGGCAGCATCGCATCCACCACCTCGGGGGCTACCGCAGTGGTCGCGTGGTTATCCAAGTAGATCATTGGAAAAAGAGGTAACTCTGACTTAGCATTCCCGCAAGCCTTCAGCCCATGTCCGCCAAAGCAAAAAAGCCATCCATTAAACGCATCCGACTTCTTTTAAATGTCATCGTCATTATTCTGCTCACCCTCTTGGGCCGTCATTTTTACGATCAATGGAACGACCGGAAGGCGGGTGAGGAAATCATCTACCGCTGTGAACTTCCGAAAATCCCCGAGACGCTCGTCGTAATAAACGCGCAACTCGATGACCCCCACGTCTATCTCAGCGTGACCGCGGAAGCTGAAGACAGCGAGATTTTCGACCAATGGATGGGAGAAGTCGACCAGTGGAAGGAAAAGCAGCCCTTCGGCGTCCTCAACGCCTCATTCCGTGAATCCGAACAATCACTCCGGCTTGATTTCACCGCCGAACTCCGCGTTGGGCCAAAGGAAAACCACGAACTCCCCTAAGAACGCCAGCCTTGACCACTGGCCGTGGTTTCCCTACTCCTCTACCCACTATGGCAGTCGTCGCAACCAAACTCAAACGTGGACAGTGCATTGATTACCAAGGTGAGCGCGGAGTCGTGCTCGGCCTTGAGCACCGCACCCCTGGTAAAGGAAACGCCCTCATCGCGGCAACCATTCGTTCTTTCGCCTCCGGCAAGACCAAGACCATCCGTTTCGCCTCCAGCGATAAGGTGGACATCGTCGAGACCGACCGCCAGAAGCTCGAATTCTCCTACGCCGAGCCCGGCACCTTCCACTTCATGGACATGCAGACCTTCGATACCATCGGCCTCGCAGATGACTTCGTCGGAGATGCCAAAAACTACCTCAAGGAAGGCCAAACTGTTGAAGTTCTCTTCATCGATAACGCCCCTGTGAGCATCGATCTCCCCGCTTCCGTCGAGCTTCTCGTTACCGAGTCCTCCGAGGGAATCAAAGGCGACACCGCGAATAACCCGACCAAGCCCGCCGTCCTCGAAACCGGAGTCAGCGTTCAAGTTCCTCTCTTCGTGAAAGAAGGCGATATCCTCAAGGTCAGCACCGAAGACGGCTCTTACCTCGGCCGCGCCTAAACTCTCGAGCTATTTTTCCAAAGCGGCCGTCGTAAGACGGCCGCTTTTTTATTCGACGGGTCCCACCCTGCACGGCATCATCCTCATCATGAAAACGCTCTTCAATCTCCTCCTCGCCATTGTCCTCTTGGTGGTCTTCGGCGGAACCGCGTTCTTCATGTGGGACGTTTCCAAAGGAGCACGCTTCGAGCGGACCGACGTCTCTGCGCCTGCCGAGTAAACCCCCATGAATGCGAACTTTTCGTATCGAAAAGATATCGCTGGACCCGCTACTTAAAACAAGGAGAGCAATCACCTTTCTAAAGCAGGCGCACGCTTCATTGCCCCGCTCTTTGAACCGGCTTTCTCCCCGAGTCGATAACCCGCTGAATATCTGCGCCTTGTTTTTTAGATCGAACCGTATTTAATCCGCGGGGTGAGCGTTTTAGATAACCTGACAAGAGCGGCTTCAAAATATCGCCGCAAAGTTCTATCCAAAGAAATTTTCGCCAAATACGGAGGCGTAGTTCAGCGCGGCCCGTTCGAAGGAATGGAGCTTAATGGCATAGCGAACACGAGCCAAGCCGCCCACGGTCTCAAAATCTTTGGCCTCTACGAAGAGCCCGTCACCAATCTCATGCTCGAGTGGTGCCCTACCGACACCTTGATCGATATCGGGGCCGCAGACGGCTACTATCCGGTCGGAATGCTCAAGAAAGGTCACGTCAAACGAGGCATCTGTTTTGAAATGACCGAAGCAGGCCGGACCGCGATTAAGAACAATGCCGAACTCAACGGCGTTGGGGATCAAATTGAGATCTTAGGCAAAGCAGATGCCAATCTTCCTCAAGCCCTTGAAAAACTGAACGTCCCCAAAGACCAAACCGTCATCCTGTGCGACATCGAAGGCGCCGAGTTCTCCCTCATCGACCGTAAGCTGATCGAGCAACTCTCTGGTGCCAAATTTGTCATCGAACTTCATGAGCAATTCCTCGACGGAGACCCCGAAAAACTGAGGCGCGACCTCATCGCACAATTCCCCGACAGTTATCAAACCTCAATTCTCGTCGACACTCCTCGCTCCTGGAGCGGAATCCCTGACCTCGAAGCAATGCACGACATCGACCGTGCCTTGATCGTTTCCGAAGGTCGTAAATTCATCGGTGAATGGCTGGTAGCCACCCCTTCCTAGTCGATCGATTGGGAATCCGACTTCAGACTCACGGCGTGAACCGTAGCTCATTTTGAAAGATCATCTCCAAGACTTTTCCGAGCTCGATCACCCGGTCTTCGAAGGACTGATTCGGGACAATTGGACTGGGAAACTGAACCCCAGTGACCTTTCCGCGCTTCTCGAGGGCGAAGACGCCCGCGTGCTTGAGGATGGACGACACCGCATCGTCGTCATCTCGGTCAATGAGACCTTGATCGCGGTCAAACAATTCGGGAAACAGAAAGGTTGGAAAGACCGGGCAGACCGAAAGCGCGGTACGAAAGCACGTCGCTCACTCGAAGCCGCCGCCCTGCTTCAATCCAATGGAGTTGGAACACCAACCCCGCTTGGCGTGGTCGATCGCTGGGAAAACAACACCTTGGTTGAGAGCTACTACATCTCGGAATTTCTACCAGATTTTACCAACCTCAAGGACACCCTGGCCGATCTCTACGTCAACGAGCCACGATGCAAGGTTCTCGTGAGTCTCCTCGAGCATGTCGCCGTGGCAATCCGGAAAATGCACAACGCCGGGTTCATTCATCGCGATCTTGGCAATCAAAACATTCAGCTTCGCGCACGCAGCGCCTCTTCATGGGGAGAAGTCCACTTGATCGATCTCAATCGCGGTCGCATCAAATCCTCTCTCACCAACAAAGAGCGTGCCGACGACCTTTCGCGGCTCTACCTCCCGTCGATGTTTCTTCGCTTCTTCTGTTCCATGTATTGGCAGGGTGAGCCCCCGAAAGGCTTCGTGAAATCCGTGGAGAAGGCTCAGCGAAGGTTCATGCTTTGGCATCGCACCCGTGGTCTACGCCATCCTTTTCGCCAGCCTCCGCATGATGACTACGGAGACTACTTGCCGCCGCAAGATCAATGGGTTTGGGATGAGGAATCAGCACAGGCCGCGATCATGCTGAACCGGCGCGACCGACAGCGCTACTATCCCTGGGGAAGAAACTTCCGCATGGCTTGGGCGACGCTTAAAAACGCTCTCCCAGTCGGGCTCAGTTATCGCGACCTCGTTGAAGAGACCTTTCAAAAACCGGTCTCGCTCAAAGGTCGAATCGGAATGTCTCTCGAGGCCACTTCCCTTGATCTGCCACACCAGCTCACTCTCTTGAAGGAGCTCGGGAAGATGCCTGTCCTTCTTCGCTTCTGTCATCACGAAGGTGCAGAGCAATGGCATCGCAGCATTGCTGATATCAAGAATCTGCTCGCCGAGGGATACGATGTCATGGTGGCACTGGTGCAGGATCGACAGGCCTTTCTCAACCTCGATTCTTGGGAATCCATGTGCCGCCTCGTCTTTTCTGAAATCGGCAATGAGGTCTCCATGGTTGAGATTTGCCATGCGGTAAATCGGACCAAATGGGGGCTCTATTCTCCCGAGGAACAAAAGGCCCTCTTGGAGCGTGTCGTGCGAGTGCGCCAGAAATACCCGGATGTTCCGGTCAGTGGGCCGGCTTGCATCGATTTCGAATACTATCACGTCTTCCGCGCGCTCGAAGAAACCCCTGACGAACTTCACTACAAGGCCCTCTCTCATCACCTCTACGTGGATCGTCGAGGCGCTCCCGAGAATAAGCAGGAGCTTTTTGGAACCATCGAAAAAGCGATTCTTCTTCGCGCGATCTCTCGTCACGCCAAACAGTGCGACGAACGCGTCATTGTTTCGGAAACAAACTGGCCCGTAAAAGGCGCCGGCATTTATTCGCCAGTCGACGCGACCTACATGTATCCCGGACAGCCCGAATCAGACCTCAATGTCTCCGAGGAGGACTACGGTTACTTCATGCTCCGCTACCTCGTGCTCACCCTCTGCTCGGGCCATATCGAGAAAGTCTATTGGTGGCGGCTCGTGAGCCACGGCTTCGGACTTGTCGATGAACGGGCCGAAGGCGGCTGGCGTGCGCGCCCCGGCTTCGAGATGCTGAAAATTTTTCTTAACCTTCTCGGTGAAGCCACCTTCGTAGAAAAACTCGACACCGAGAAAGATCACTACGCCTTCCGCTTTGAATCAGGCGGCCAAGAAATCGTCATGATCTGGAGCAATGGCAAGACCGCTCCACTCACTCAGAACTTCAAACAGGTTCTTGATGTCTTTGGTCAGCCCCTAGAAAAAGCCACCATTTCAGATGCTCCGATCTACGGATTGATCTGATCAAGATGTTCTTGCTCGACGACGAGATCAGCATCCAGCTCAACCCACTCCACAAGGTAGTCAGGGAAGGGCAAATCAGGCTTTTCGCTCAATGAAGCCCCGAGCTGAAGCCGCACTGGTTTCGTGATCGATTCCGCGGGAGGAAATGGTTTCCGCGTTAGCGGCCTCAATGGAGCCTGCTTCAGAAGTTTCCAGCGGTTTTGAAACCAGAACACATCCGCTGGCGAACTACGCCATGCTTGCTCCAAATTGGCAGCACACGCTTGGCTATCCGTGCCGACCACCTCCGTAACAGAAAGCTCCCATTGACCGTTAGAAAGAGTTCGGCAATGGAGACCTAAGAGTATGGCCTCGGTCCGCTTCGCTAAAAGTGAAGGCAAGGGGGAACAAGCCGTCGGCCGCCCAAAAAACGCGCACAAATCCCCCTTCGAAGCCAGACGTTGATCTGCCAAAATTGACAGCACATGCCCTTCCCGGAGAAAGGCACAAAGTTTATGAGAGGACGTCCGCTTGGGGAACAACTGAAGGCCTTTTGCTTTCCGGCGCTCCTCGACAAGCCGATTCACGAGCGGATTATTCAGCGGCCGATAATGGGTCGCCACTTGAAAATCGGAATCAAACAATCCCACCAATTGGGCCAGCAACTCCCAATTCCCCATATGAGGGACTAGAAAAATGATGCCCCTCTTTTCTTCGAGCGCTCTATTGAAGAGCTCTAACCCCTTCACTTCGGCATGCCTCTTGATCTCTTCCACCGAGTAAAAGGGCATTACAAATGATATGAAAAAATTCCCCGCCGTCCGGCGGAAAGAAAGTTGGGTCAGCTCCGCGATTTCTTCCGGAGATTTTTGATCACCAAACGCCTGCGTGATGCTGCGATTCACCAGCTTCCTTTGCTTCCCCCAACAAGAATGAAGTATTGCGCCGAAAAAACCCCCAAGCTTAAAAACGAAAGGCAGCGGCAGGCACCGAAGTGCTGTCTCCACGAAGCGAAGCGCACCATACTCCAAACGGTGGGGGATCGTAATTCGAGCGGATCGTGACACAGTGATATCTTCTTAAAAAATTAGCTCTCAGGATTCCAATAATCCTTCAACCAACTCGCCGCTTTACAGCTTTTAATGAGCCCCCCTTTATATCCATCAATCGCTTCTTCAGGTGTTGGGTATCCATGGAAGACTAGCACGGAGCAGTCAACACCCGGCTTTTTAGGTTCCTGAAAATGATTGAGTGGAAAAATCGGGCGGCAGCTGCGCTTGAAACTCTCGACCCATTCTGAAGGCCAGAATTTACAACTTCCACACTGCTCCTTCGCCGCCCAGCTCACATATTGCTGTTCGATGCGGAAACGCTTCAGCATCTCTTCCTGGTTTTTCCCGTAGTAATGATAAATCTCCTGATGCTCCGCGAGATTGAAGCGGACGATGGAAGTATTTCCGCTCTCGTTTCCACGGCGTTTCTCAAGCCAGTCGTGAATGACGCAGAAGTACCCCGGCTCGTAATCAAAAAAGCGATCGAGTGGTCCCGTGATCACGACATCGAGATCGAGGTAGAGAATATCTCCCTCAATCGGGGCAAGCGAGGGCATGAAAAGTGCGACCTTTCGCCAAGTATCCCCCCCTTTTTTGGCATCCATCGCATTCTCATCGAGACCGGAGTCTGGGAGCGGCTGGACTTTAATCTGCTGATGCAAGTTCGAGCCATCATCGGTGAAGCAAGTCAGCTCGAAAGGCGTTGAGATGTTTCGAGCAATTGAATCGTAGAGTCGATTCACATACTCGCCACCATACTTGGTGCCCCACTTCATACAGATGAATTGCTTCGCCATCAGGCCCAGATTAGCAGACCAATACAGACTGGCAAGACGGGCTTACTTTTTCACAATTCCAATGAAATTTCTCACCTTCGCCACCTCACGAAAATAAAGCGGATTATTGTCTTTCCGCACCCACAGACCAGAGGAAGAACCGCCGTCGAGGTTGATCGCGTGGCTGATTTGGAAGCTCCCCAACGCTCCTTTGTTCGAAAGGACGGTCCCGAGTTGGGCCAAGGTAGTCGGAGGAGTATAAGCGATGACCCAATTTCCTTTCCCATCCGTCGCGAGGAAGGTGCGCCGCGCAAAACGCTTTGGAGAGAGCCCCGTGACGGTTCGGCCACTTTCGACAAGATATGGCCCCGTTTGTAAAACCTGGCGTGGAAGCGGAGGTTTCTTCGCTGAGAAGACTCGGCTTCTCACGAGGCGAATCGTGCCATTTTCCACATAAATCGTCCCCGAGGTCAGACTGGATTTGAGATCATTAGCTCCCTGCACTCGTCCGTTTGAAATCACGAGTCCCAACGGCTTTCCATCACGGTGGAAAAAGCCCCCATTGCATCCCGCCACACAGCCATTCGCCCGCATCGCAGAATCAAGATTCTTATAAAGCGGCGCACCTAAACCTTGATCGATGACCTTTAAAGAGTGCGTTCGAGACGAGAACTTAAAATAATGCAGCGTCCCAGCCGTTCCATTCGGGCCGAGCGGGAGCGATGCCTTTCCATACTGACCGTAGAGAGGGGCGGCGAGGGCCAAAAGGCCAATGACGAATCGCAGAAGCATTATTTACGGTGAAGCACGAGATAGTTTCGCACAGACTTATTAATCCATGAACGCCGAGTCACTGGCCCACCTTTCACCGAACCAGAAACCCAAAGGTCAGAGGAACGCCCCCCATCGAGGTTAAGTGCGCTCTGGATTCGGAAGTGTGAAAACGGTTGAGATTTCAAGATCCGTGCAAGACCTGATAGGCTCGCAGAATCCGCATAAGCAATTGCAAAATGGTGATTCTCATCCCACAAGAGAAAGGATCGTGGACGCTTTTCTCCATCAGCAAGCCCCTTCGGGATCGATCCCTCCCAAAGCAAACGTGGGCCGCTCTGTAAAAGCTCCTGCGCCTTCGGACGAGCCACCAAATAATCCTCTTGGTTCATCAAGCGATCCATCCCTCCCACAAAAAATCCGGAGCCCAAAAAAGAAGCGCGATTCACCGCCCCCTTCTTCTCCCCACCAGTGATTAGCACGCCCAACGGTTTTCCTTCAGGCGTAAAAAACCCTCCATTGATCGCCGCAATCCCATTTCCCGCCGCTTCACGCGCCGTATCCCAACGCGCACCCGGCGATGCCTGATCAGCAACCTTTAATCCATAATCCCGCCGATCATAACTCACTATTGTTAGAGCGATTCCATTCACCCGTTTCGTCTCCATTCTCAAGGAATGGCGAGGAACCACCTTCTCCGGAATCTCAACCGAAGGCACCACTTGAACCGGTACCTTCGCTACCTCGGCCACCTTCGGCTTCACAACTACCGCAGCCTCCCGCTCCACTGGCGTAGGAACTACAAAAGGAGCCGGCGCCTGAACAGGCACGCTCGGTGCACAAGCCGTCAGGATTAAAGGCAATATCGCAAAACTCGCTTTCACCCCTCTAACAGACCCTCCTCCATCCAGAATGCAAGGCCCAGTTGACCACGATCATTTCTCGCCCGTCGCTAAAAGCGTCTGAAAATGAGGCGGCTTCGCTTCGCGATCCACCAAAACAGTTTCCGCATTTTTAAAGCCTGCTTTCGCCATCATTTCCACCAACTCTACTTCCGAAAAGCCCAACCATGTATCATAATACATCTCACGTGCTTTTTCAAAACTGTGCTGAAGGAGATCAAGAATCACCAAAGTTCCTCCTGGTTTCAAAATCTCATGAGCCGATTTCAACGCCCGCTCCGGATGGTCTGCATGGTGCAGTGCTTGGGAGAAAATTACCAAGTCCACCGACCCTGCCTCAATTGGCGGCTCCTCGATATCGCCCAGACGATACTCCAAGTTCGATAGCTTATTATCCTCCGCAAGTTTCTTGCCGAACTCGACCATCTTTTCTGAGTTGTCGACCGCGATCACATGCTTCGCCCGCTGCGCTAAAAGTTGAGACAACGTCCCCTCTCCCGCACCAAGATCCGCTACCACCTCGTAGTTCAAAATCTTTAACATTGCCTCTGCCAACGATTTCCACGAACGCCCCGGCACATACTCCCGACCAAACTTTCCCGCCAGCTGATCAAAGTAAGCTCG
>JBDNAW010000080.1:0-23111 GCA_039768255.1 Akkermansiaceae bacterium
AAAAAGGACGGCACTCGTTAAGATGACGCGTAAAATGATGGGGGGTTTCATAATAGGGGGGATTAGATAAAATATGATGCAAAAAATTCAAAAGATGCGCAACTCGATAAAGAATATTTTGTAAGTCGTGGAATTAGTAAAGACCACTTAAATGATATCCAAGACGAGGAACCATGCAGATGGAGTTCATAAAGGGGGGCTCAACGCCAGAATGATGGGCCTCCAAATTTTGGGAAGCGTCCAAGAGTAAAAATTAGGTAATTCGCCTAGATTTTTAAATCTCCCGCTTAACAATACTGGGGTCATGCCCATTGAAATCGAATACTGCCAGACGTGAAACTACCGCCCTGAAGCAGACCGTGTGTCTGCTGAAATCACCGAAGTGACTGGTGAACCCGTAACCCTCATTGGAGGGAGTGGCGGGATCTTTGAAATCCGTCGAGATGGCGAAGTGCTCTGGAAAAAAATATCGAGCGGGGTTTTCCCTCAAGAAGGTGAAGCCGCAGCTTTGTTTTCTGTTTAAGGTGCGTCAGGCACGAGCTCGACCGTCCTAAAAAGTCGCGCGGCGGCATCTGGGAAGCGTTTCTTAAGTTCAGAGTCCCACGCGGATTCTTCACTGAGGCGAACGCTCTTTCCCATGGGGTCGAGAATGTCATCGAGATAAACGTGCTTTGGAGGCTGATGGGACCACGGGTTTTTCCAGCGGAAAGTCGCGGTCCAGCCATCCCGATACCAAGCCATGCAAACTCCGCTGACGCCGGTATTGCACGCGAAAGTCATCTGCGTGCGCTCTACTGATGAAGGCTTGAGCAAGGAAACTCCGGGAAGCCTCTCATGGCCAGAAATCCCGAGGTGATCCATCACGCTCGGTAAGAGATCGAGATGTGACGCGGAAGAATGCGATGGAGCCTTCGTTCCTTCTGGCCATTTAATGAGCAGCGGCACTTGCGTCTGTACCGGCATGAGCGAGGAGCTGTGAAACCAGCCACCGTGTTCGTGGAATTCTTCCCCGTGGTCACCGGTGATGAGGAGGAGGCTGTCCTTGTAGCGCTCTTCTGTTTTCAGAAAATCAACGAACTCCGCAATCTGAGAATCCACCCAAGCAACGGCATTGAAATAACGATTTTTTAGGGAAATAATATCATCCCCATCAGGGAACGCAGGTGGGCTTCCCCCATCAAAATACTCGGGATATGGTAGCTGAAAATCATCCGGCCAGAAATACCCCCAGTGTGTAGAGTCCAGAGCGATGAAATGAAAATTCCCCCCCACAGGATTTGCTTGGAGAGATTCTTGGACTGCGGAAAAAGCGGCCTTCTCACGGTCAGGGATTTGCTTGTAGTAGTCTTTCCAATGCACCTCGCCCTCAGGCGCATCGATGAATTCCGCGAACTGGCTACGGTCGGAACCAAAGCTCGTCTCGCTGATATTCATGAAGGATAGATCACCCACGGTGCGGACCTCACTCCGATATCCCGCGTTTTTTAAAACCTGAAACCACACTGGCAGGGGCGCTGTTTCCTCTTCATGAAAACGATGCCGCTCCCCCGGCCAGTAAACCGGCAGGACTCCATGAAAGAGCCCATACCAAGAGAGCATGGTCGCGTTTGCGCTCGCGGAAGTGGTGCCGAGGTTTTGGCATTCTTCCTCACGGAATTTTGAGAGAAACGGCGCGTGTTTCGGCTGGATCGCATCCTGCCGCAAGCTCTCGATCATGATGATGAAAATATCCGGACGCTTCTGCACTTCTGATCCCGCAGCGGGATCGAGCTGAAATCGCTCGTTAAACGTGACCTTGTATTCGATCACGCCGAGCGGTGGCTCAAAACCGGTAGTGAAATGAATATCGAAACTGTGATGCTCCCAACGCAAGGCATTGCGGGATTTCCAAGTCATGCCAATCGCCTTTTCCGCCCAAATTCCAGCGAACATGACGAGTAGTGAGATCACGATCGTTTTACGCTGCAGTGGGACTTTTGCCGTCCATAAAAAGAGGCGATGCATCGCGAGCACGAGAATGATGAAGCCCACTCCCACGATCCATGCCGGAACAGAAACACCACCACCAGCGAGAGCTGAGCCGAGGTCGAATTTCCCGTTACTATCGATCACGTTGACGATGTTGAGCAGTGGATTTTTCCACATCAGCATCGCGATAAAGTCTGAGAGCAGCACCACCGGAATCATCGCCGCGATCAGCCATGGCCAGTGACTCCATCGTTTTGGTGCGAGCGCTCCAGCAATGGCGCAAGCCAGCCAGTAAAGCCCAATGATGATCACTCCCGTGAAGATACGCCCCATCATGGTGCTTACTTTTTCCGCCCCCGTGAATTGATAGCCATCGAGCACGAGGAAGTTGTGCATCGTGAAAACCACCATCGTGAGCGCGAACCAAAGCCAGTGAAAATTCACTTTCTGAGGGAATCGCCCACCTCCGGAAAATTTCCCAATCAGGCCGCCTAAAATCATTCCGCCGAGGAGCCACCAAGTGGCGAGGATGACGTTCTCCCCAAAGTATCCCGGGCCCTCGACCCACGAGGGACGTGGAAAGCCCGTCGCGATGGGAATCAAGAACGGGAGAAATACCAGCACCGCCCCACCGAGCCAGCACCAAGCGTGGCGGCGAGAACGGGGATGATCAGAGGCGTTTTCCATGGCTAGCGGTTGCGGGAGTTACCACAAGGATCAGCGACAAACAACATTTGTGAAATGGCGTGGGTCGTTTAAAGTCACAGCATGTCTCAAGCAGAACGTAAGCGCCTCACCGAACTCGCCTCCTGTGGTGGATGAGCCTCAAAGCTCGGCCAAGCCGAACTCACGCAAGTCTTGCGTGGCCTTCAGACCCTTCCCGACCCCAATCTCCTCATCGGTTCCGCGAGCTCAGATGATGCTGCGGTTTATAAAATTAATGAAGAAGTCGCACTCGTGCAGACACTCGATTTCTTCACTCCGATTGTCGATGATCCGTATCTTTTCGGTCAGATCGCAGCAGCGAACTCGCTCTCTGATGTTTACGCGATGGGTGGCAAGCCGATCACGGCGATGAACATCGTCGCGGTGCCAACCGATCAGGTCTCGCTCGATGACGTAAACGCGATTCTTCGTGGGGGTGCTGATAAAGTCGCCGAAGCGGGAGCCGCGCTCGCCGGTGGTCACACCGTGCAAAACCCCGAGCCCCTCTACGGACTTTCAGTGACGGGAACCCTTCACCCGCATCGCACCATCGCGAACAATGGCGCCCAAGCTGGCGATCACCTTGTCCTCACCAAGCCGCTCGGGACGGGCATCATTTCCACCGCGATTAAAAAAGGCCTCGCCTCCGAAGAGCTCGCGCAAAAAGCCTCCGAGCTCATGGCCATGCTCAACATTCCAGGCGCACCGATCGCACAAGCAGGACTGACTCGGGCGGGAACTGATGTCACCGGATTTGGCCTCCTTGGACACCTCTCTCACATGTGTCGTGAGTCTGGTCTCACGGCTCGCCTTGATGCGCATGCTGTCCCTGCGATTGATCCCGCAGTGCTGCAATTTATCAAAGATGGCTGCGTCCCAGGTGGTTCCCGGAAAAATCTCGCCCTTGCCGAAGAGTTCACTCTCTTTGGAAATGACGTCCCGGAAGAACTCAAGATTCTCCTCGCCGATGCGCAAACATCTGGTGGCCTCCTCCTCGCAATCAAGCCCAATGATCTGAAAGAGGCGCAAGACCTCCTCTTTGCCACCGGGGCACCCATCGTTGCTGAAATTGGGATTCTCACCACTCAGGAAGAGAAGGCCGTCGTGGTGGCTTAGAGCTCTCTCAAAGTCTCAAAGACTTTCTTCTTCACTGTCGTCCAACTCTCAAGCGCTCCCTGAGGATCGGGATCAGTTTCAGCGTCATCAAAATATCCCAAGCTCCTTACTGCGGTAAAGGCGTCAACGTTGGGATATTTACGCAGATAAAAATCGAGGAGTTCCTTCATCGAAAACTCTCGGAGAAGGTAGCTGAGATCAAAGAAATCTTTTTTGGTTCCCCGCTTGGTGACCGCGTTCATCTTCATCGCGCAGACATCTAGGACGCTGGCCAAAGTGACTTCTTCGATGATCTCGTGAGGTGCCAGAAGCGGGTATTGATGGGTGAGGAAATCAACCTTCACATTGCGAATGAAAAGGGTGAGCGTATTCGAATCTCTTCCAATGATTTGGGGTTCCAAAGAGCGAACTACTTCCAAAATGCCATCGGCCTCGAAAGGCGATACCGTAAAGAAATCCAAATCCACGGAAAACCGGTGACCATACCTCAATGCGAGAGAAGTTCCACCAGCGAGAAAAAACCCGGAGGAAGAAATCAAAGGCACGAGTTCTTCAAGAACTGGGATCAAGTTTTCTGGAACGCAATCTCTCCGTAACATCGGAAGTCTTCGGGTTTGAGTTCATATCGCGCCTGACAGAAAGCACGGCATTTGGGACGGAGTGCGCGCCGCTTAACGACGATCTCGCGGATTCGGGATTTGCCATAAAACCCTTCCACCATCAGCCAATCGTCCCATAAGCCATATTCTAAGACGCGCTGCACCAACCAAGGGGCGTTTTTTTCAAGATCCACGCCATTACGGTCCACATCCCAGAAAAGGTGCGGCGAAAGCTCATGGATATTCATTGTTCGTCCAAAGATAGGATTTTGATCGAGCATCGTCCATCTTTTCCCTGCAACTGCAGGTCGCCTCTCATCAATCACGCGCGGGCATCGTAGTGACAGGGCGGTTCTTTTTTGGCTCACGATTCCACGAAACGTTGAAAGGCTGTCTCATTCCTCGGGGGTGTCTCCAACTCGAAAAACGGCTGCCTTAAAACTCCACCCGAACCTCGTTAGCCAGAATCTGGGGCAAGTCCTGCCTCTTGCGGATCAGGGTGAATTCCCCATCCGGACGCCAGAGGACTTCGGGAGACTCGGGGAAAGAGTTATAGTTCTTCGCAGGCATCCCTGAGCAGTAGGCACCAGCACCTCCGATGAGGCAATAGTCACCAGGCGCGGCGACTGGTAGCGTGAGAGGCGCGAGGACTTCTGGCTCTCCGGGAGCGGGCGTGAGGATATCGCCAGACTCACAGCAATGACCGACGATGAGAGCCTTTTGCGTTTCGCCACTCTCCTCAGCAGTGAGAATGGTGAATTGATGTTGGGCGCCATACATGGACGGGCGCAGAATTTCAGTCATCCCGGAGTCCAGTTTGTAAAAGATGTTACCTTCCGCACCAGTTGAGACGACATCTTGAATGCCCGTCACAAGCGTTCCCGCAAGGCCGGTGAGATAGGTGCCCGGCTCGATCTCAAGCTTGAGTTCTCGACCGTGCTCAGCGGCGAAATTTTCAAACTGCGCCTTCATCGGGAGCCCGATTTTCTGAAGGTCCGTGGTCTGCTCGCCAGCCACACGGCCGACTTTGAAACCGCCACCAAGGTTTACGGTATCAACTGATTTGAAATGAGCGACGAGATCGAGTGTGAGCCCGGAAGCGCGTTGCCAAACCTCGGGATCACTGCCGGAACCGATGTGGGAGTGGATGCGCTCCACGATGAGATGATGCTTCTCAACGAGCTGGTCCACCTCCGGGACGAGTTCATGCCAGATGCCGAAGCTTGAGCCAGGGCCGCCGACATTGGTCCTCTGGGTGCCGCCGGATCCGAGACCAGGATTAAAGCGCAGTCCGACTCGTTTCCCGGGAAAGGCCTCCCCGAAGGCGGCGAGCTGGTTAAGCGAGCAGGCATTGAGGTGAATTCCCTTTTCAATGAGCTCGGCAAAGTCTTTTGGAAGTTCCTGAGTGGACAGTGAGATGTGATCTGCCGGGATACCTGCATGCATCAGACGGTGGACCTCATGGCCACTGCTGGCATCGAAGCAGAGGCCTAGGTGATCAAAGAGCTGGAGAATGGCCACATTCGGGCAAGCCTTCATCGCAAAGCGGACTTTCAAACCATAGGCGTTTGGGAAGGCGAGCGCGTCGGCAGCGGATTGCCGAAGCTTTCCCTCATCGTAGAGATAGAAAGGGGTGCCAAATTCGCGATCCAATTGCGCGACGTTTTCGTAGGATAACTCTCTCCCGGAATTCATGGACGGAGTGGACACTGAAATCGCACAATCTGCAACCCATCGTCTGAGATTCATGCGCTTGCTTCAGCGCTGCCCAGCGCTACTTCAGCACATTTCGGATTTTGTCCTGCGCCGCATCATTATTTTTCAAAGACCAGCAGCTTTCGGCAGACGAAATTGACGAGGGCAGACGAAATGATGAAGGAGAAGTGAACCACGAGGCGTGGGAACTCGAAGTGATTGATGAGCCAAAAGGGCAAGACCTCTCCAATCGAAAAACTCAGAAGCGAGATGATGGTGAAGAGGGTCATTTCCTTTTTGAAGGAATGGCGACCCGGGGTGAAGACGAGCCAGCGGTTCAGGCCGTAGGCGACAAAATTCGACGGAACAAAAGCGATGAAATGGAGGATCGCGGTATTTTTTGCCAGTTCCGAAGAAGGAAGGACGGAAGAGAAAAACTGCGGGTAAAGAACTTCTCCAAGGTAAATGACAAAGGCGAGAACAACGACCGAGAGCACTCCGCAGACGCCGTATTTTCCAAATTGAATCAGAAACGGAGTCTCGCGGCTGAGGAGTGTTTTCTTGAAGCCTTCTTCACGGAAGAAGGTCCACGCGGCTTTGATCTCGTGGACGATCACGAGCGGAGAGAATCGTAAGGATCCACACGGGCGAGCACGGCCTTTTGAGCATGCAGGCGGTTCTCAGCTTGCTGGAAAATGGTATCGGCATGAAGCTCGAGGATTTCTTCGGTGATTTCCTTTTCACGGTACGCCGGCAAGCAGTGGAGAACAATATGATCCTCCGCCGCATTGCTCAGGAGCTCCTTGTTCACTTGGTAGGCACCGAAGAGGGCTTCTTTTTCGGCCTGTCCTTCCTGGCCCATCGAAAGCCAGACATCGGTATTAATAACGTGGGCATCTTTAACCGCTTCGTTTGCATCGGTGGTGAGAGAAACGTTGGCCGCGTTGAGACGCGTCATGAAGTCCTGAGGCGGAAGACATTCTTGTGGCGCGGCAACGACGAGCTCGAAACCAAGATACTTCGCCGCCCACATCCAAGAACGTGACATGTTGTTATCGCCATCACCAATAAAGACGATTTTTTTCCCATCCCAAGTGCCTAGCTTTTCACGGACCGTAAGAAGGTCCGCAAGGATCTGGCACGGGTGCTCTTCGTCGGTGAGAGCATTGATGGTAGGGATGTGTGCGTAGTGTGCAAAGTCGATAACATCCTGCTGATCGAAGGTCCGAATAATAGCTCCATGGACCATGCGCCCAAGGACACGTGCCGTGTCTTTGATCGGCTCACCGCGACCGAGCTGGATATCGTTTTTGGAAAGAAACATCACGCTGCCTCCGAGCTCACGCACGCCGACTTCGAAGGAAACGCGCGTGCGAGTAGAGGCTTTGGTAAAAATGAGAGCCCAAGTTTGGCCCGCAAGGGGCTGAGAAGGGTGTGCGCCACGAGTGGCCTTCAGCTCGATGGCGAGCTCGATGAGGGATTTAAGCTGTTCAGCGCTAGACTCTTCGATGGAGAGAAGATGCATATTGAAAAAATGGAAAACCGCACCCTAAGTGAGGTGATGGTTTGGTGCAAGCTTCGTCTTTTTATGGTTTTTTGTGACGAAGGCTGACTAGAGATAGGTTATTATACTATACTCATCCCGCTTCATGACAAAATCTTTGATCATTACCGCATTGTTTGCCGCTTCATTCTCACTCGCTACTGGTCAATTGATTGAGGGAAAATATGAAGTCGCGCTCAATGAAGTAGAGCATCAGCCCAGTGATGGAGGAGTGGCAAAGCCGATGAGTTTCCAGAAGCAGAAGTCGGTAGCGGCCCTGATCAATTTCGTAGATTATCTTTCACAAGCGACAGGAGAGCACTCTGATCTCGTGCTTTATCAAAAAGGAGTGAAGCGAGATGCCCATTCACGCCGAGTGCTAACGAGGAAAATTTTGGTGAAAAAGGAAGAAGGCGCCCGTGGCGAAGCAATCGCGCAAGCTGTCGGAGCAATGAACTTTTCCGAGCCTAGTTATGCGGAGGATTATCTCATATTAGAATTTGAGGCGATGGGTGATTCGCTCAAAAAATTACCGACAGTGCGCGCGGTAGCGGGTGTCCTCTCGGCAGATCTGCTGATGGGGCGGAAACGTTTTAAAAGGTTCACCCCTAACGATCCTCGCTACGCACATTCAGCTACAAATCCTCGTTACCAATGGCATTTAAAAAATACCGGAGCTAACGGGGGGACCGCTAGGGAAGATGCCAATGTGGAACTCGCCTGGGATCAAGTCAAAGGCGCGGGCATTACCATTGGTATCGTGGATGACGGATTAGAAGTCGAGCACCCTGACCTTGCTGCGAATGTGAACACCGCAATTGATCGCGATTGGAATGATAACACTCCAGATGACCCGACGCCAACGAGCTCCTTCGATGATCACGGAACCTCCTGTGCAGGAGTGACCGCTGGAAAAGGGAATAATGGCGTTGGCATTTCTGGAGTCGCTCCGGACGCCACCCTAGTCGGCCTGCGACTCATCGCTGGCAACCCCAGTGATGCGGAAGAGGCAGAAGCGATGCACTGGCGAAATGATCTCATCCAGGTGAAAAATAACAGCTGGGGGCCTAGCGATGGCGGTGGAATTCTGGAAAGCGCAGGCCCACTCGTCGATGCCGCTTTTGCAAGCTCAGTGGTCAACGGGCGAGGCGGACTAGGCACGATCCATCTCTGGGCCGCAGGAAATGGCTACGCGAATGACAATGTGAATCAAGATGGCTACGCCAATCAAATTTACACCATCGCAATCGGCGCCGTGACCGATACCGGAGAACGCTCGGATTACTCTGAACCAGGATGCGCCAAGGTCATTTCCGCGCCTTCCAATGGCGGCGGACAAAGCATCACCACTACGACACTTGTTCAGAATGGCAGCTACACCGATTCTTTTGGGGGCACTTCCTCAGCTACACCGCTCGCTTCTGGGGTGGTCGCACTCATGTTAGAAAAGAATCCCAACCTCGGTTGGCGTGATGTTCAGGAAGTGCTGATCCGATCGGCTCGGAAAAATATACCTCATGATTCTGGCTGGATTAACAATGGAGCAAACTTCAATTTCCATCACGACTTCGGAGCGGGAGTCGTTGATGCGCATGCCGCCGTGAATCTCTCAGCCACTTGGAACAATCTTCCGGCTCAAGATTCTTTCAGCCGCACTCGCTCGAACTTGAATCAAGCGATTCCTGATAATTCCCCCAGTGGAACAACAGTTGAGTTCGACCTCTCTACAGAGACAAGCCTACGGATCGAGCACGTCACGCTCGCTCTTAACGTCACCCATCCCACCCGAGGTCATCTGCGTGTTTCCCTCACCTCTCCCTCCGGCACCGAAAGCCTCCTCTCGGTTCCTCACAACAACTCGGGCCCCAATTATGATGATTGGAAAATGATGACGGTCTTTAACTGGGGTGAAGCCTCACCCGGAGTGTGGATCTTAAAAGTAGCTGATGAAGAAAACGGCCAGACGGGCACACTCAACGCAGCAACAATCGAGGTCTTCGGCAGCGTCTCGGCACCGCCCACTGAACCTCCTGCATTTGTTCATGACGAGAATACAACCGGTCATGTGGGCTCCGCTTTTTCCTACTCCGTGCGCGCAACGAATTCAGCCACTGAATATGCAGCTCAAGGGCTTCCCCCAGGCCTCTCAATCAGCGCAGCCAATGGGCTCATCTCCGGCACCCCGACCATTGAGGGAACTTACGGAGTGACTCTAAGCGCTACCAATATCGTCGGCACCACAAACGGTTCTCTCACCATGAACATCGGGCCCCGCATTCCCACCCCTCCTGTCATCACGAGCCGTGACAATGCAACCGCGCTCCTGAATCAGCCATTCGAATATCTAATCGAAGCGAGTAACAACCCAATCAGCTACTCTGTATCACCGCCACTTCCAGCTGGCTTGAGCCTCTCTCCAACCGGTTTGATCTTCGGGACAGCCACCATCAGTGGCGATTATCAATTCCAACTCAGTGCGGCGAATGCCGATGGCGTTGGAAATCTCACATGGAACCTCCAGGTCATCGAAGCCGGCACCGGGCCATTGGCAGAAGCACTCGATAATAACACCCTCTTTTTCTCCACAGAAGATGAACCCGGCTGGGCTTTGCAAAGCACCACTTTCATTTCTGATAACGACGCACTTCAGTCTCCTCCGCTGAGCAATAACGAAAGCGCCTCATTTTCCGCAGAAGTGAACGGGCCCGGCTTTATGACCTTTCAATGGAAAGTCTCTAGCGAAGAGGGCTTCGATCAAGTCATTGTCTCTTTAGACGGGGCACAAAAAGGCGTAATCAGTGGTGAAGTTGATTGGACTGAGGGCTTTGTTCTCGTGCCGGAAGGCATCCACACGGTGACCTGGAGCTATGCAAAGGATTCATCGGAATCCGATGGACAAGATCGAGCATGGGTCGATTTAGTCGTCTTCGAAAAAGGTGATTTTATCAGCTCCCTCGGCGAAGCCCTCGACTATCCCGGACTCACCTGGATTCCAGATGGGGAATGGCTTGGCCAGCCCATTATCACCAATGATGGTATCGACGCGCTGCAAACACCCAGCATCGAAGATAATGAAGAAACCACTCTCGAGGTCGATATCACTGGCCCCGGAACCTTCGAGTTCTACTACCGCTGTAGCAGTGAAGAGGACTATGACTTTTTCACCTTCACCCTCGATGGGGTGGAAGAGTTCTCCGTCAGTGGCCAAGTGGCGTGGCGGAAACATACCGTAACAATTCCCGCCGGAAACCATACTCTGCGTTGGAAGTATCAAAAAGATTTCAGCAGCTCCGTAGGCGACGATGCGGCATGGATCGATCAAGTCGTCTGGACCAGTGATTCTATCAGCGGCTATCAGCAGTGGCTCAATCTCCATTTCTCCCCCAGCGAGCAAGCGGACCCCCAAGTCGGAGCTGAAATCAGCGATCCTGATGATGATGGGCGCGCGAACCTCACGGAATACGCCTTCGGAACCTCTCCTTGGATTACGGGTTTAGAAAATGAACCCACGGTGGCGGCACCGGGAGAATATGTCGCGCTTACTTATCTCGCCGATTTATCAAAGAGCGATATCTTTTACCAAATTCAAGAATCTGTGGACCTCGAAAACTGGACCACCATTCCACAATCTCTTGTTTCAACAAATGGTGATTCTCAAACGCGGCGCGCAATGCGCCAGCGAGCTGGAGAGCACTTATACCTTCGCGTGAAAATTTTACAGGCCCCTTAGAAAGCTTGCGAGGCGTGACCGGATCGGTCAGCGTTGGCGCATCATGGCTAATGCCCATATCGAATACTACAATGCCGCGGTTGACGCCGTGCAATCCGGAGACCTCCCGGGTGCTCTCAAGGCGATCGAAACCTCTCTGACGGAAGATCCAAATGATCCGCAAAGTTGGCAATTGTATGCCGTTGTTTTAAACGCGATGGGCGAATCTGAGAAAGCGGCCAATGCGATGACTAAAGTCAAAGAGCTTGGTCTGAGTGAAGTAGACGAACTCCTCATGAAAGCCGCGGATGCTGCAGGAGAAGGGAAATTCGGAATCGCAATCACCTACTATGAAGATGCGCTAGAAATTGAGAACGACCGCCCAGAAATCTACACCAGTTACGCGCTCGCGCTGATGGAGGAAAAATACACGAGCGATGCGCTTGAAGCTGCAGCCAAAGCAGTCGAGCTCGCTCCGCAAGATCCCTTCGCGCAATACACTCTTGGCCGGATCCTACGCCTCAGTGGAAAAAAAGAAGAGGCCCTCGAGTCTCTCAGCAAAGCCGCCGAGCTCGATCCCAACCTCGTCCTCGCTTCCTACGAGCGTGGAATGATTCTTTCTGAAACTGGACGCTTGGAAGAAGCGCTCAAGTGTTTCGAAAACGTCCTCCAGCATCACCCAGAAGATGCCAATGCCGCCGAGGCCAAGGCCTCCATCCTTGCCGCCCTCGAAGGCGGACAATCGTCCTAACAAATCGTCATGGTGTATATGACTTCCCCTTGGTGGCGGGAAGTTTGCCTGAAGCGAACCGAATGATCGTATTTCCGCCGCGCGCATATCTCAAGATCACAAAGTGAGCACAATACAGCCGGACCATTTCGTGGTTCATTTCGGCATCCTAAAAAAAGATATAAACTAGCCAATTGGCTAGAATGAGGTTTTGTTTCTGGAGATGGAAAATCCTTACACCTCTCCAAGCACAGAGCCTGATCCCGTCATGCCGCCAACGCTCCCCAAGGCTGTCTGGAACGGCTGGTGGACGCTTCTCTGGGTCTTCACTCTCCTTGCAGTTTGGATCACTGTTCAAACGATTGGGATGGGCATCTATATGGCAATGAGTGGACTGCTGGGTGAAATGTTCAGCAGCGGCGGAACCATGAAAGAAGAAGAACTCATGGCTCGCATGATGGACGGAGATACGGTCGGTGTAATCGCGTTCATCTCAATCTTTGCAGTCTGTCCTTTGGCATGGTTCATGGGGAAAATCAAAAAACCTTGGGGCGGAATGGAGTATCTCGGCACCGAGAAAGTCGTCTGGTGGAAGTGGCTCATGTGGCTTGGGATTACCTTTGGGCTTATGATCACGATGAGCGCGCTCGGACCAGCTCTCGGGATGGACGAGATGCATGATTCCATGGTCGATATGGCCACCTCGACTGATTACCCAATTCTCTTATTCCTCGGAATCGCAGTGGGTGCACCTTTTGTGGAAGAATTCATCTTCCGAGGAATCGCTTGGCGCGGGTGGAGAAAATCAGTCGGGTTATGGGGCACCATCGCAATCACAACGGTCATTTGGTCACTCCTCCACGTGCAATACATGAACGAGCCCCCGATCTTTATCTTCCTCGCCGTCTTCGGAATCGTGCTTGGACTGGCACGGGAATACACCGGAAATATTTGGGTCCCGGTGGCCATGCACGCGCTAAATAACGGTATCTCAGCAATCGCGATGCTCACTGCCGACCTGCCTTCGTAGCCCCCCCAAGACACGTGTGATTGATACTCCTCCTTCAAAAACAGGGGCCTTTCCCGCTCCGCTTAGGGCGCGATAAGAATGATTCTTAGCCAAACACTCACTACTTATAGACTACGGCCCTATGCTCATAGAGCCTCCTATATAACAGGCCTTACCACCTGAAACCTTCGTACCAAAGATGTCTGACGTATCCATAAGATTCTATGAAAATCCTTTATCTGAAGGCGCCCTTTCACTATGTGTATGCGGAACAGAGCAGCTTCATGGGAACCGTAAGCTGATGGTCCATAGCTGACATATCCCATTCTTGAAAACATTCTCTGAACCACACAATTCCAACATCACATGGCAGACTCAAACAACACCTCAGGAAACCGCGTCGCGTTCGCAACCGTCACCTCACTCTTCTTCATGTGGGGCTTCATCAGCTGCATGAATGACCTTTTGATTCCAAAGTTCAAAGCCGAATTCGACCTGAGCCAGTTTCAGGCAAATCTCGTTCAATTCTTCTTTTTTGGAGCCTATTTCCTAGTCTCCTTGACCTATTTCCTCATCTCAGCCGCCAAAGGTGACCCCATTAATAAGATCGGCTACAAAAACGGCCTCATCATTGGACTGATCCTCACCGGTGGAGCCTGCTTGGTCTTCTACCCAGCAGCAAACGCTCAATCCTACCCGCTCTTCCTGACCGCGCTTTGCTTATTAGGAAGTGGAGTAACGCTCATTCAGATTGCCGCAAACCCTTACATTTCCATTCTCGGGCCAGAGAAATCGGCATCCTCCCGCCTCAACCTGTCTCAGGGTCTCAACTCCTTAGGCTACGTGCTGACCCCCCTGATCGGCGGCTATTTTCTTTTTAAAGGCAGCGACGACGCTGGTCTTGATTCCGTAAAGGCTCCTTACATTGGCCTCGCCATCATCCTCTTCGCCATTGCGGCCGCCATTAAGCTAACCAAGCTTCCCACCTTCCGCCAAGAAGGCAAAGTAGAGGCTGGAATCAAAGTCTTCCGCCACAAACACTTCGTCTGGGGTTGGTGGGCCATCTTCTTTTATGTCGGAGCGGAAGTCACCGTGGGAAGTATCCTCGTCAACTACCTTGGCGATAAAGAAATCGCCGGGCTCTCCGAAGAAGAAGGCGTGAAATACCTATCCTTCTATTGGGGCGGCCTTATGATTGGTCGCTTAGTGGGTGCCATTTCTCTGAGTAGTCTCGCCGAAGCGAAAAAATTCCCCATGATGATCGTTGCCGCACTGATTTCCATCATCGTCATCTTCATCTCGGCGAAAGGTGATTCAGATCTCACCGTTGGTGAAATTTGGCCTTACTTTGTAACGGTCGTTCTCAGCTTTATCTTCTTCAAACTCGGTAACGCTCTCCCTGGTCGCATGGTCGGACTCTTCGCGCTCGTTGCCACTGTTCTTTCGATCCTAGCAATGACAACTTCCGGTGAATTTGCTCTTTGGTCCATCGTAGGTATTGGCCTCTTCAATTCCATCATGTGGTCGAATATCTTCACCCTCTCGATTCGCGGACTTGGCGATGATACCAGCCAAGGAAGTTCTCTCTTGGTAATGATGATCGTAGGAGGAGCAATTCTTCCCCTCATTCAGGGCTTTATGATGGACTCCATGGGTGTCCGCCTTTCCCTCGCAATCGTCTTGGTCAGCTACCTCTACCTCGCGTTCTTCGGCTTCATCGGCTCGAAAATCGGGAGAAAAGATGACACCACCACTGCCCCCACGGCCTAAACCGTCTCGATTCATCCGAGCAGACCCAAGATGTCCGCCAACCCGAATACTGACGAGCGCGCGGTGATGACGCTGGATGCCGGAGGCACCAGCTTCAAATTCTCGGCGATGCAAGGCGGGAGGCTCATCATCGAGCCTTTCGCACTGCCATCCAACACGCACAGCCTAGAAGCTTGCCTCAAAACTTTGGTCGCTGGTTTCGAACAAGTCAAAAGCGCTCTCCCCATTCCTCCCTCCGCGATCAGCTTCGCCTTTCCCGGGCCCTGCGATTATCGGCGGGGAATCGTGGGAGACCTCAATAACCTCCCCTGTTTTCGAGGGGGTGTTGCCCTAGGCTCTTACCTCGAACAACAGTTCAAAATCCCCACCTTCATCAACAACGATGGCGACCTCTTCGTCTACGGAGAGTCGATGGCCGGCCTCCTCCCGCAGGTGAATGACCAACTCGCGCAATCTGGCTCACCCAAGCGCTACCGAAATCTCTGCGGCGTCACCTTGGGAACCGGATTCGGCGGTGGCATCGTGATCGATGGCAAACTTCTCCGCGGAGACAATGTCTCCGGAGCCGAAGTCTGGCTCATGCGCAACAAGCTCAACCCCACCACCAACGCGGAAGAAGGAGCCTGCATCCGCGCCGTGCAACGGAGCTACTGCGAAAAAACAGGCCTCGCTTTTGAAGACGCCCCTTCTCCCAAAGAGATTGGCGAAATCGCCAGCGGCCAACTCAAAGGAAATTCGGAAGCAGCACACTACGCCTATCAAAGGCTGGGCGAAAATGTCGGCGACGCCCTTTCCCAGCTCGTCACGCTCACCGATGGTCTCGTCGTCATCGGCGGCGGACTCTCTGGGGCCGCCCCCCTTTTCCTTCCCTCCCTGCTGGCCGAAATGAACGGCACCTACCGCTCTCCCGCAGGCGAAACCTTTCCCCGTCTCGTCCAAAAAACCTTCAACCTCGAAGACTCCTCCGAGCTCGCCACTTTCCTGCAGGGAGAAACGAAAGAAATCACCGTTCCCGGAAGTAGCGAAACCCTACTCTATGACCCCCTTCCTCGCACCGGAGTCGGAATCTCCCGCCTCGGAACGAGCGAAGCCGTCGCCATCGGCGCATACGCCTACGCCATTGATCAACTCACCTAACACCAGATGAAACTCCTCACAACGATCCTCGCCTGTGCCTTCACGGCCCACTTTGTTCACGCCGAAAAACAACCCGTCGATTGGGTGAAGCCCGAAATCGACACCGTCAATCCCCGCTACTTCTACTTCAGCTCCGCCTGTCGTCCCTTCGGCTTGGTCAACCTCAGCCCCGATACCCAGCCAGACAAAACCTGGAAATCCGGCTACCGCTACTACGACGAAAAGATCGAGTGCTTCAGCCACATCCACGGATGGCAAATCGCCGGCCTGCCCACGATGCCGGTGACCGACAAGACCGATCCCAACGACTACGCCTCCAAGTTCAGCCACGATGACGAAATCATCAAAGCAGGCTACCACAAAGTCGTCCTCCAGGATCACAAAATCACCGCCGAGCTCACCTCCACCACCCGCGTTGGATTCCATCGCTACACCTTCCCCGTGGATCACTCGGCTCGCGTCATTCTCGACCTTGGCCGCAAGCTCATGGATCACGAAATGATTGCCCATGAGGCTAAGATCGCCAAAAGCGGCAAAGCCCTTCACGGCACCTTCACGATGGGACCTACCGGTCGCCGTAAAAAGCCCTTCCAGGTTCATTTCATCGCCGACTTCAACCAAAAGATCAACGCCATCGGTGATTGGAAGGATGGAAAAGTCATCGTCGACCTGGGCAAGCAAACCGAGCCCGTGCTGATGAAGGTCGCCCTCTCCTACACCAGCCTTGATGGTGCGGAGAAAAACCTGAAGGCCGAACTCCCCCACTGGAACTTCGACAAAATCGTGCAAGATTCTTACGACGATTGGAACAGCTGGCTCGGCCGCATCAAAGTCGAAGGCGGCACCGACGCTCAGAAGACCAAGTTTTACACCGACCTCTGGCACGCCCTCCTCGGTCGCCGCATCGTGAGTGATGTCGATGGAAAGTATGCCGACAACACCGGCCCCGAAACCGTCATCCGCCAAAGCAAGCGCCCGCACTACAACTTCGACGCCCTCTGGGGAGCCCAGTGGTCCCTCAACGTCCTCTGGCCCATGGCCTGGCCTGAGCTCATGGACGACTTCGCCGACACCATGGTGAACATCTACCACAATGGCGGCATGATCCCTCGAGGCCCCTCCGGCGGAAACTACACCTTTGTCATGATTGGGGACCCCGCCACCTCCTTCTTCTCCGCAGCTTACCACAAAGGCATCCGTGGTTGGGATAAGGAAGCCGCCTTCAAAGGCCTCATGCGAAACGCCTTCCCCGGCGGTATTCGTGATCACGCGGGTTACGAAACTCAAACCTACTCCAATGGTGGCGGCATGAGCTACTACATCAACCGCGGCTACATCCCGCTCAAAATTCCCAAATCAAAAGGCGGTCACCGCCAAGGAGCAGCCCAAACCCTCGAATACTCCTATCAGGATTGGTGCCTTGCCCAGCTCGCAAAATCCCTCGATCGCAAAGAAGAAGCCGCTCTCCTCGAAAAGCGTTCCGATAACTACAAAAACCTCTGGGATCCCGAGACCGGCTGGATTCGCCCCCGGAACATGGACGGAAGTTGGAACGAGCCCTTCTCACCAATCAACGACAAAGGCTTCACCTCACCCGGCTTCGTCGAGTCCGCCTCCGCCATTTACACCTTCTACATTCCTCATGACCTGACCGGTCTCTCCGAGCTCTTTGGAAGTAACGACGCCATGGCCGCGAAGCTTAACAGCAACTTTGAAAAAGCCGCCCCCGTCCGCTTCATCGCCGACCACGGAAACCACGCCAGCTCATGGGTCGACTACGAGAACCAACCCGCTACCGGAATGGCCCACGTCTTCTCCCACATCAAGAAGCCCTGGCTTTCCCAATACTGGGTCCGCGAAGTCCACTCCCAGACCTTCTCCGACATCACCCCTGATGGCGGCTACAATGGTGATGAGGACCAAGGCCAAATGGGAGCCCTCAGCGCTCTCATGGCCCTCGGACTCTTCGACATGTCCGGAGGCGCTGCGCAAAAGCCCGCCTACGACCTCACCGCTCCGGTCTTCGACAAGATCACCATCAAGTTGAACCCCGACTACCACCAGGGCGGCGAATTCGTCATCACCACCAAGAACCAAAGCCCCGAGAACTGCTACATCCAGTCCGCCAAGCTCAACGGCAAAGACTGGAGCTCCTTCCAGGTGCCCCACTCCACCTTCATCAAAGGCGGCACCCTCGAGCTCGACCTCGGCGCCAAGCCCAACAAAAA
This sequence comes from Akkermansiaceae bacterium, assembly GCA_039768255.1. Taxonomy (GTDB): domain Bacteria; phylum Verrucomicrobiota; class Verrucomicrobiia; order Verrucomicrobiales; family Akkermansiaceae; genus SW10. The sequence goes on from JBDNAW010000080.1 coordinate 18,210, forward strand.
ATGGGGCCTCGAGCCCGCGAAGTAAGCGCTCAAGCTTTCAACCCAAAATGCCGAACCGGTCTCCGGTTTGGCATTTTTTTGGGGATGATAAAAAGCACCCCATTAATTTTTCTCAAACCGTCCTTCTTGGAGAAAAACCAAAATCTGATTCTTCACCTCCGGACTCGCCATGATGAAGGCATGATTCTCTGGCACCACAATCAGTTGAGAAACCCCTTCCGCCATTCCTCCCTCAACGGTGACGATTCCATCGTTCTCTCCTTCGAACAGCGGTTGAAATAAACGTAAGTTTTTCTGATCTCCCATGATCACTCCCACTTCGTTCTCACCGGAAAGTTTCGGAACCTTGTTCATCACCTCCTCGGTCGAAAGAGACATCCCGCCAGGCCCCAAAGCCCACTTCGCAACGGAACAATCTTCAAGCCAATCGATCACTTCACTCCCTTGATTTGGAGGCGCAAGCATGACCACACGTCCGGTCACTTTATCAGGGTGATCATGAGCCAACTTACGAAGCACCACCCCACCCATCGAGTGGGTTACGAAGTGAGTTTTCTTTTCGGAATCTCCCAACTGTTCGGCAACTTCTTCGACAATTTCATCGAGACTTTTACGAAACGAAGGGTAAGGGAGATTCCGCGTTTCGTAGCCCTGCTGATTCAGCTCAAAAGCCAAGTCATCCATGGCATGATGGCTCCGCCAGAGACCGTGAAGAAAAACGACTCGATCTCCCTCTGCCTCACGCACCACCGCTTGATGCCAAGGCAAGGGAACCCGAACTAGTCTCAGCTTGGTGGAAATCGCAACCGATTCCCCAACTTCAGGAAAGGGATTTCCCTGCGAACATGAGCCGAGAAGATAAAAGAGCGAGGTGAGATATCTAAACTTTCGCATTCCAAAGTTCACCACAAATCACCGAAAATCCCTCATCGATTCTCATGAGTGAATCATTCATTCATTCAATGTTTTGATTGCCTAAAAACAGGCTTCCGATCCCCATTTTCGCGATATTCTAAAAAACTGGTGGAATACAATCTCCCTTGTGACATCTTAGTAGTTAGAAAATCATGATCCGTCGATTGTCAGCCTCGTTTTTCCTCCTTGGGATGGCTGTCTTTGTCGTTTTTCAGCAGCCGATTTTTGCCTATTGTCCTCACAGCGAGCAATTTTTTGTTAACGCATGCGGTTGTGAAACAATAGTGGAAACCTCTTGCCCTCATTGCCAAGAGGAACAACCGGCAACTCCTTGCGACGAGTGCGCGGAAAAAATTCAGCTCGATCTCGATGATCTCATTTGGTCCGAGCTTACCTTGCATCCTCCCACAGAAAGCTTAGTGTTTTACGCTGGAGAACATTTAGCACTTTTGAATTTCTCCCCGGCCACAGATTGTTCTGTAGCTTCGGTTCGTCCGCCTCCACCACCAAACGGCCCGGACCTGTTTTTGCTGAATTCGGTATTCAGAATTTGATCCCGTCATCCCGCTCGGCTCGCAGCTTCTGTGATTGCCTTGAGCGCCCTTATCGCCGCCTCCGCTGATGGAGACGGTAGCCCGACTACTTCAATCAAACTCTCCCAACCGAATTCTCATGAAATTTTTTGCCATCCTCTTTCTCTTCATCTCCTCCGCTTTAGCACGGGAGGTCGCCTATGACCTTACCATTGCCAAAAGCTCCCGCGCCTTTTCCGGCAAACAACGCCCCGCCCTCACCATCAATGATGGAATCCCGGGGCCCACGCTTCGCTTCACCGAAGGTGATACCGCAGTCCTCACCGTTCATAATTCCCTGAAAGGGGAGGAAACCTCGATCCACTGGCACGGCCTTCTCGTCCCGAATGCGGAAGACGGCGTGCCCTACCTCACCACTCCTCCCATTCAACCCGGAGCGAGCAGAACCTTCCGCTTTCCCCTCCGCCATGCCGGGACTTATTGGTATCATAGCCATACCGGACTTCAGGAGCAGCAGGGCGTCTACGGCTCGATCGTGGTCACTCCGCGCAATGGGGAAAAGGTCAAGTCGGCGCAAGATCATGTCCTCGTGCTTTCAGATTGGACCGATGAAAACCCAAAGCAGGTGATGCGCACTCTCATGCGTGGCTCTGAATGGTATGCCGTTAAAAAAGGAAACGCTCAGTCGCTCGTCGGAGCTACTAAAGCCGGAAAGCTCAAAGACTATCTCGATCGTGAAAAGGTTCGTATGCCACCCATGGATGTTTCCGACGTTGCTTATGATGCGTTCCTCATCAATGGAAAAATCGAGAGCAACATCGCGGCCAAACCCGGCGACAAAATCCGCCTCCGGTTAATCAATGCTGGAGCTTCAACTTACTTCTACGCGCAATCCGCCACTGGCCCGCTCACGATCATCGCGGCAGATGGAATCGATGTCGTCCCCACAATAGTTGACCGTCTTCTCATCGGAATGGCCGAGACATACGATGTCCTAGTCACGATTCCTAAAAAGGGGTCCTTCGAGTTTCGCACTACCGCTCAAGATAATTCCGGGCACGCTTCCGTCTTCCTCGGGGCGGGCGAAAAAGCCCATGCCTCCGATCTCCCTTCACCGAATCTTTACGCCATGGATCATATGGTTATGGCGGCTCTTGAGGACGAAACCGTTCCTTTAAAAAAGCTCCGGGAAGCTCCACGTCCTTCCGCGCCATATGCCTTCTTAAAAGCGCTCAAGCCCACTTCATTTCCCGGAAAAACACCGCGTAAAATCGAGCTGCGCCTGACCGGAGATATGACTCGTTACCTCTGGTCTTTCAACGGAAAGACTCTGGCCGAAGATTCCACTATCCCAGTGAATCGGGGAGAGGTTCTCGAAATAGAATTGATCAATGACACCATGATGCATCACCCCCTGCATCTTCATGGGCATTTCTTCCGCCTCCTCAATCGCTACGGAAAATACTCTCCTCTGAAACACACCGTCGATGTCCCTCCCATGGGACGCCGCACCATTCAATTTCTCGCGAACGAAGAAGGAGATTGGTTTTTCCACTGTCATCTCCTCTACCATATGGACGCAGGGATGGCGCGGGTCTTTTCCTACCGAGCCGCCACCGATCCCAACTACAAGCCTTCCCTCGATCCCAATCTCATTAATCCCTCATTCTTCATGATCGATGGCACGCTTCAGAATAACATGACAATGGGAAATGCGCGCCTCATGAAAGGTCGTGAAAACTACGGCATGCGATGGGACTACGGCTTCCATGAACACGGTGACTACGAAATCGATGCCTACTGGTCCCACTACTTCAGTTCCCGCTTCAGCTCTGTGGTGGGCTATCGGATCACTAACGAGCATGACTCGGAAGATCGGTTCTTTGCCGGAGTAAATTACCTTCTTCCCTACTTCATCGAAAGCAGCCTCACCATCGATTCCGAAGGGGACGCCCGCTTTGGTCTTGGCAAAGAACTCCAAATCACCCCGCGCTTCTCGGTCTTTGCTGATCTCGAATATGACACCAACACCGACTTCGAGTGGGCCGCCGGCGCCTCATATCTCCTCAATAAAGAATTCTCGCTCATGGGGTCTTACCACAATGAGCACGGCTGGGGAGTCGGTGCCGGTTTCCGTTTCTAAAAATTTCCAACACAACCAGAACCAAAGACTACAAAGAAAAATGAAAACAACCATGATCCTCGCGGCAGCTTCTGCCTTTTTCCTCGGACTCGCCTCATGCTCCAGCACCTCTGCTGATGTGCAAGCTGGTCACAATACTCCCACCACCAGCGTCAAGCCCTACTCAAGTGACAAATGCATCGTCACTGATAACAAGCTCGGCTCGATGGGAGACCCAATCACCATTGTCCACGAAGGGCAGGAAGTGAAATTCTGCTGCAAGCCTTGCATCGCCAAGTTCCATGACAATCCTAGAAAATACCTCGCCAAGCTCTAAGTTAAAACCAGCGGGAGTGTACGCTGCTCCCTGCACTCCCTCACACTTCACAAGTCATGAAAATGATTCTTATCAGCAGCTTCTCAGCTTTAATCTTGGTCTCTTGCCAAACTCCCGCTCCGCCACCCGTTTCTCCGGAGCCTATACCCAAAATCACGAATGCTTCAGAGCCGAAGCCGGAGCCAAAAACCACCACCCCCTTTCCTGAAAGAACTCCCCCGAAAATCGAACCCTACCCTCTCAAAAATTGTCTCGTCACCGATGAACCTCTCAACACATGGGACGATATGCAAACGATCGTTTACAAAGGACAGGAAATGAAATTCTGCTGCGAAATGTGCCTTAAAAAGTTCAACAAAGACCCTGAGAAATACCTTTCCCTACTCCCCTAATTTCATGAGAAAATGCCAAACTCGTGCGCATGGTGACTCCTGATCACCTCTGCCCTAGGGGATCAAAGCCCTAGACCTTCTAAAGCGATGCAATTATGTAATTGAAAATGAACACCTCGACTCTATGGATGCCAACAAGGTTTACAAAGAAGAAGGAGCATGCGCATGAAGTCCGAACGCCTTCGCCGCAGTAGTTCTTTCGTGGAAGAATCACCAGATTTCTCCTTTCTCTAGCTATTTTGACGAAGGATCTGTTCACTAGATACCGTATTAATCGCGATTTCATGGGCTGCCCTCTCTCGTTCCTCCTCACTGCCCTAGTCCTGCCTGCTTCTGCCGATGAAGTCGTCGTCTACCCACCCACTGGCAGCACTCCTTATCTCTCCGTCGAAGAAAGCCTGAAGACTTTCCACCTCCCCGAAGGTTACTCACTAGAGCCCGTTCTCACGGAGCCACAGATTAAGGAGCCCGTCACCTGCGCCTTTGATGGCAACGGGCGGCTTTATGTTGTCGAAATGCGAACCTACATGCAGGACGCCAATGCCACAGGAGAGAAGGATCGAAAAAGTCGAGTCTCCCTTCATGAGGATACCGATGGCGATG
>JBDNAW010000081.1:0-3832 GCA_039768255.1 Akkermansiaceae bacterium
CTCGTTAATGATCTCCCGCCTACACTTTATGCCACCAATGCGGTGCTTGAGAGCCATGGGGTTGCGGCGATGGATTTAGCGGAATTTCGTCGACGTTTCCGGCTCCCATATCCGGATTTCTACGAGGAAGTCCTTCCCGGAGTTCCCATTGATTCGCTCGAAGACCTCTTTCGGAGTGCGTTTCGAGAATCACCGGAGCAAGTCACCGTTCTTCCGCATGCTCGCGAGAAGATGGAATGGTGCCGAGCGCAAGGGATTCGCTGCTTCGTCCTCTCGAGTATGGATACGGGCGTGTTCAATGAGCAGGCTGAGCGGCTTGAAATGGGACATTTTTTCGAAGCGCTTTATACTGGCGTCATCGATAAGCGCGATCAGATTGGCGATATTTTAAAAGCGCACGACCTCGATCCTCAAATGACGGCGTTTGTAGGCGATATGGTCCATGATATTGATACCGCGCATCATGGGAAAGTCGCCTCGATTGCTGTGACCACTGGCTATGATCCTGAGGAGAGATTGGTCAAAGCTAATCCGACTCATCTGTTTGAGCATCTTTCCGCTTTCCGAGAATGGCTTGAGGGGCAGAGTAAGGAGGGGTAAAATTTTTTTTCATCATGAGGGATCAAATCATTATTCGCGGGCTCCGCTTTCAAACAAAGATCGGGGTGCCTGACGAAGAGCGAGCTAGTCCTCAGGAACTCCGCGCTCACTTGACGCTCACCGTTGAGTCGTTTCCAAAAGGCGACGAGATTGACGAAACAATCGACTACAAGGCGGTTGCCGATGAGATCACCGCGTTGGCGGGAGAGAGGGAGCGAAAGCTCATCGAGACTCTCGCACAGGACATTGCTGCGTATGTTTTGGAAACATTTTCCGTCCGCAAGGTCCGCGTTGAACTCGAAAAACGAATTTTGCCAGACACAGATTGGGTGGGTGTCGTTATTGAACGAGGAAATTGAACGTGATCCTTTGTTGCGTGTCTCTAAGATCATGCGCGAAGGAGAGTTGTTCATATCGCTCTTCTCTTGCCTTGAGCCTCCTTGATTCCCAGTTCGCTCTTACATGTCCCAAGAACCGATTAGTGACCCAGATCATCACCTCGTCTGCCGTGCGCAGAATGGGGACACTCGTGCTTTCGACCAGCTCGTCAGCAAATATTCCCCCAAGCTCTATGGAATGGTCTATCACATGACCTCGCAAAAAGAGGATACGCACGATCTCCTTCAGGATATCTTCGCCAAGGCTTATCGCTCTCTGAAGCGCTTCCGGGGCAAATCTACCTTTTACACTTGGATTTATTCCATCGCGACAAATATGACGCTGAATTTCCTAAAAAAGAGGAAAAGACGCTTCGCCTGGAGCCTCGATGATCTCGATTCCGGCATCCAGAATGACGCCGCCATGGTCGATATCAGCCATGGAGCGAACCCTCGCCATCAGTCAAACGTTAATGAACTTCAAAAAAAGTTGAACGAAGCGATGCAGTCGCTGTCAGAAGACCATAGAGCAGTTGTCACCATGTTCGATATTCAGGGGATTCCTCATGCTGAAATCAGCAAAGTCCTCGGGGTTTCGCAAGGAACTGTTCGATCGAGGCTCTTCTATGCGCACAAGCAAATGCAAGGGCATCTAGAAGAGTATCTCCGATGAAATTTTTGATAAAGTCTTAAATTCTAAGGTAATTAACCAAAAAATACCGCCAATCGTGAATTGCAAGAACGAACAAATTCAAAACCTTCTGCGCCTCAAGCGCTACGAAACTCCACGTGATGGTTACTTCGAGGACTTCCTTGAAGAGTTTCAGAGTCGTCAGCGTCAGGAGCTTCTCAAGAAATCCTCCCTCAGCCTCTTCGCGGAGCGCGCCGGAACATGGTTCCGTGAGCTCGGTTCGATCAAGTGGGTTGCTGGTGCAGGAGTGGCTTACGCTGCCGTGATGCTTGGCGTTTTCCTGATTCTTCCATCCTCTGGTCCTCAAGAGAATCCACATATCCAAAAGGCTTCTTACGAGGGGAATCTAGCTGATCCGATCTTTGAGGTTGACTTTGAGAACGGTCGTAATTTCCGTTCCGAAGAGGACACTCGGAAAGAATTCTAATTCGTTTTCTTCTAAAAAATAATCTTCATGAATTTACACTCATTCAGGGCCGTTCTCACGACGGCTTTCTCTCTATCGGTTCTCCAGTTTTCGCTAGCCCAAATTTCCGTCACCTTTCCGGTGGAAGGCCAAGAAGGCGAGACTCAAGCTGTCGCTCTCCCAGTTGATGACGAGGGAACCTACCTCACCGTCGGCATTGTTGGTGCGGATGTCTCAAAAGGCAAAGCAGGGGATCAAACATTCACCCTTCTTGGACAGGATCCACAATCTCGTATCACTCTCTTAAGATTAGAGAAAGCAGGCACCCCGCCGATGTTTGGGAACTCCTCTTCGCTCAAGCCGGGCTCGGCAGTTTATAAAAACCCCAATAAAGCTGGTGGTATTTGCCGGGTCGTCAGCTGGGAAGACTCCTTTCATGATCAACCTCTTCCGCTTCATTTCCTCCGCGTTCATTACTCAGGAACGATTCCGAAGCCAGGGCAACCGCTCTACGACGATGCCGGCAAGCTTGTCGCGATCGCCCACCAGCCGAGTCCAAACTTTGGGAAAGGAACATACGCGCTTCCCATTGAGGCTGTCATCCGGAATACCAGTGATTTCAAAGCACACCAGTCACTCCGGCGTTGCTGGTTAGGTCTTCACCTCGATCATAAGAACCCAATTCCAGTGATCGTTGGCCTGCGTCCTGAGTCACCAGCTGCTGAGATCGGCCTCCAGCAGGGCGATGTCCTCGTGAGCCTTGGCGATTGGCAAATCACCACTTACTTCTCGGCGATTAACGCCTTTTACTACCTTATCCCTAACCAGAAAACCTCCTGCACCTACCTTCGCGGGACGAATCTTCTTACTAAAGAGATCACTCCAAAAGCACACCCAGCATACGCGGCTGCCGAGGAGAACGATTAAAACGAAGCTCCTTAGAAATTATGGCAAATCATCCTGCCAGCTTCTCGGTCCGCACTTCAGGAAAAGGGACGTATGAAATCACGCGCCAAGTCGCAGACGCCGTCTCCGAGTCCGGCATTCAAACTGGAACCATCACCGTCTTCGTTCAGCACACCAGCGCTAGCTTAGTGATTATGGAAAATGCCGACCCCTCGGCACGGACTGATCTTGAAAATTTCTTCGATCACCTTGTTCCAGAAGACATTCCGTATTTCATCCACACCTACGAAGGTCCTGATGATATGCCCTCGCATATCCGGATGTGCCTCACCGGTACCAGTGAAGTCATCCCCATCATCAAGGGCCGCATGACCTTGGGGACTTGGCAGGGCATCATGCTCTTCGAGCACCGTGAACAACCGCACACCCGGATGATCACGATCATGGTGAGTGGGGATTGAGTCGTTTTCTTAATCCATCCAAGGTTGCTAACTTGCGGAGTCAGGCCGAGGGAGCGAAAGTGCTTTAGTCCGCATCGTCTTGAGGCGTTCTTCTTAGGCGTTGAGGAGGAAGGTGGAGCGTTTAAAGCCGATAAGGCCTTGGAGTTTTTTGGCTTCTTCGCGGCTGCGCTCTTCGTTGTGCATGGTGAGTTTTTTAATCTCGGAGGCGGGGATGTCTCCGGGGAGTTTGGGGCCAAAAACGGGGAGGCTGATGTGGACCAGCTCGGTGAGTATGGCGGAAATATTGAGTCAACGAGCGCGCTCGCGTTTACTCAGCAGCGCGCTCGCGTTTACTCAGCAGCGCGCTCGCGTTTACTCAGCAGCGCGCTCGCGTTTACTCAGCAGCGCGCTC
>JBDNAW010000082.1:0-31368 GCA_039768255.1 Akkermansiaceae bacterium
AGGCAATCACTAGAGGCTCGGCGACAGGGAGACGCCCACCACAACAATCAGGCAGCCGCATCGAGATATCCTGTTCCCTTTTCACAATCGTCGTCGTCACGATAAAGAAAATCAGCAGCAGAAAACAGACATCGATCAGCGAGGAAATATCAAGTTTGGGCTCATCGAGTAGATCGGTAGTGGATTGGCGTTTGCATCTCATCACAAGGAGAAACGCATATACGCCAAAAGTTCTTAGATCATGACTTGCTCCCCCTTCCGCATCCTTTAGTCTGCCGCCACATGAACAACGCGTCTTACTTAAAGGATCTTTTCGGCCTTCAGGGCAAAACTGCCGTCGTCATCGGCGGAACTGGCGAACTCTGCGGTCACATGGCACTCGGCCTAGCGAAGGCTGGAGCGGAAGTTGTCCTCGTTGGGCGAAATGAGGAAAAAGCAAACGCTCGGCTCGCCGAAATCGAAGAGGCAGGCGGAACCGGCTATTTCGCCTCTGCTGATGCGAGTGACCGTTCTTCACTGAACGAGCTCCTCGACTCCGTCGTCGAGCAGTCCGGCAAGGTCGATATCCTCGTCAATGGCGCCGGCATTAACTCTCCAAGCCCGCTTGTCGAGATCACCGATGAAGAGGCGCACCGCATTCTCGATATTAATCTCATCGGAGTCCTTCGCGCCTGTCAGGTCTTTGGAAACTACTTCCTCAGCCGCGACGTCCAGGCCTCCATCATCAACCTCGGTTCGATCTCTGGTCTCAACCCTCTTTCTCGCGTCTTCACTTACTCCGCCTCCAAGGCTGCCGTTCACAACCTCACTCGCAACATCGCACGCGAGTGGGCTGACCGAGATATCCGTGTGAACACCCTCGTTCCAGGCTTCTTCCCTGCGGAACAAAACCGTAAGGTGCTCGATGAGTCCCGTGTCGCAGATATTCTCCGTCACACGCCAGCCTCACGCTTTGGTAGCCCCGAGGAACTCGTGGGCGCAACTCTCCTCCTCGCCTCGAATAAGGCTGGCGGTTTCATCACTGGAACTGAAATCGTCGTCGATGGCGGCTTCGCTTCGATGACGATCTAAGCGAGAGATTCTTTCCCATTTATAAAAAAGCCCGCAGTGTTCTACTGCGGGCTTTTTTTGTGAAATATGTCAAAAGGAGTGGCATTTCGAGAACCTGCCTGCTAATGGTAGATGATCGAAAAAATTCCCACTGACTTATGCAAACTGTAAACGCTGATCCCAATATTGTCGTGACCGTCCGTCACGAAGAAGTCACCGACTCACTCCGCGAATACGCCGAGAGCAAAATCCAAGGTCTCCACCTTGATTACCCAAAAATCATCGAGGCTAAGGCCATTCTCGATGTCGAAGGAGACCGCCGCCACAAGGCCGAGATCATCCTCTTTTGCGCGAATCACATCGTCATCGACGCCTCCAGTGAAACCGAAGACATGTATAAAAGCATCGATGAAACGATCGGCAAGATCGCACGGCGGATGCGGAAGCACAAAACCCGCCTTCTTAAGCGCAGTCACTCGCGGAATCAGGAATCCATCCGCTTCCTCGATGAGAGCCAATACAAGGCCGACTTCCTTGATAACCTCCCGGAAGAAGTTAGCGAAGAACCAGAGCCTTTCTTCGTTCATAAAGAGCAATTCCGTCTCCGCAAGCTCTTCAAAGAAGAAGCGATCATGGAGCTCGATCTCACTGAGCGCCCCTTCGTCGTCTTTGAAAACGCTCGACGCGGCGTCACTTCTATCGTCTGGAAAAAGCCCGATGGCGATTATGGGATGGTCGATGTATCCTAAATGAACTAACAAAACAGCATGTCATTTGAGCATTCTGTTTGCCGCTGGTGTTTTGAAAACACCCCCCTCTTCGAACTCGCCGATTGGTGTCGCGAGTTCGGAATTCAAGGGATCGACCTTCTCACCCCAGAAGAAGCTCTCGAAGTGGCAAAATTCGGCCGCACCTGCCCCATCTCCACCTTTCCGACCACCGAAAATGGCCTCGGCTGTATTGAGCGAGCCTTTAATAAAATCGACCACCATGCTCCTCTGCTGAAGCTCTACGCCGATTACATTCCAAAATGCGCGGAAGCAGGCATCAAACAAGTCATCCTCTTCTCTGGAAACCGCGATGGCCTCGATGACCAAACTGGGCTCGAAAACTGCGCGCTCGGAATCGAACCGCTTTTAAAAATCGCCGAGGAACACGATGTCACCCTCGTCATGGAGCTTCTGAACTCCCGCGTCGATCACCCTGACTACCAGTGCGATCACACCGAATGGGGCGTTGCCCTTTGCGAAAAGCTCGATTCCGATCACTTCAAGCTCCTCTATGACATCTACCACATGCAAGTGATGGAAGGAGACGTCATCGCCACCATCGAGCGGCATCACAAGCACATCAGCCACTATCATACCGCAGGGGTACCCGGGCGCAACGAGATCGATGCCACCCAAGAACTTTACTACCCCGCCATCGTCAAAGCCATCCGTAAAACCGGCTATCAAGGCTACATTGCGCAAGAGTTTATCCCCACTTGGGAACAACCCAAAGACGCCCTTCTCGACGCCATTAAGCGCTGCTCTTGACGAGCATGGCGCACCACCCACCGAATCCCACCACAGAAACATCTTCAGGCTACTAAGTCCCAGCTCGATTAAGGTCTAGCCGTCCTCAATCGCAGTGTAATCATTGCACGCTGCAATCGCCTTAGGATGATGCCACCCACTTGCTAGCCAGCAGAATTCGCGCCCAAACACGGAATCATTAGCACCCTCATTCATCAAGAAAGCCTACCGCTTCTTTCGAACCACTATCCTCAAAATTTTTGCCGGACTCACTAGGACCATAGCAGAATTAAAGGATAATTTGCCGGTAGATTTTTTTCGTAATCACCGTATGTATCTTCCTAAGGATATTTGTCATACATCCAACACTCTATGATTCAGCGTTCGCTCACTACTTTCTTTGTTTTAGCAGGTCTCTCTCAGGCATGTGCCGAGGAAGAAGTCAGCTATAACTCGGATGTCCGCCCGATCCTCTCTGACAAGTGCTTCTTGTGCCACGGACCGGATGTCAAAATGAACAAAGCGAAGCTGAGACTAGACACCCCAGAAGGAGCGTTCGCCGCTCTCGATAGCGATTCCTCAAAACACGGCATCGTCGCAGGCTCGCTCGAAAAATCCGAAATCTGGAAGCGCATCATTTCGACTGATCCAGACGAGGTTATGCCTACTCCGAAGTCGAAACTCGCCCCTCTCAGTGGACAAGAGAAAGACATCATCGCCCGTTGGATCAAGCAAGGAGCAAAGTATGAAAAACACTGGGCCTTCGTCGACCTTCCCGATTCAGTTAAAGTCCCACAGATCAAAAAATCCGACTGGGTGAAAAACCCCATTGATAACTTCATCGGCGCCCGCCTTGAAAAAGAAGGCTTGAGCCATTCAGAAGAAGCCAAACCGCTCCGTTGGTTTCGCCGCGCAAGCTTCGCCATCACCGGCCTCCCCCCCACTCTGGTACAGCTCGGCACCTTTAAAAAGAATCTCGAAGAATCTCCCGACACCGCTCACGAAAAAGCCGTCGATGCCTTCCTCAACTCCAAGGCATACGCCGAAAACATGGCCACTCCATGGCTTGATGCCGTCCGTTATGCCGACACTTGGGGATACCATGCTGATTCTAATTTCACCGCTTGGCCTTATCGCGACTACGTGATCCGAGCCTATGAAATGGACATGCCTTACAAGCAGTTCGTCACCGAGAATATCGCGGGCGATCTCCTCCCAAATGCCACTCGTGACCAGCGTCTTGCAACGGCCTCGAACCGCTTCAACCGAATGACCAATGAAGGTGGGTCAAACCAACTCGAATTCTTCCTCGATGGTGTTGCGGACCGAGTTAACACCGTCGGGACCGCCTACCTCGGCCTCACCATGGAGTGCTCAAAATGCCACGATCACAAATACGATCCCATCACCGCGAAAGAGTATTTCCAGCTCAGCGCCTTCTTCAATTCCATCAACGAAGACGGCCTCTACATCCATGGAAACATTTCTCCCCCCCCAAGCCTTCTTCTTCCAAGTGAACAGCAGGAAAGACAGCTAGCCGATCATCAAAAAAAATCTGCTGAACTCGAAGCCCAGCTCGCTCAGATTTCCGAAATCGCCAAAGCCGATTTCCAAACCTGGAAGAACAGCCTGACTTCTGAAACGGAACTCACGATGTCAGACCAAAGTGGCTTCTTTGACTTTAACAAAACCAGCGAAAAGCCTTTTGAGTCCCGTATCCAACCCGCTAAACCGCACAAAGACAATAAAGGAAACACCATCCCACTCACCATCAAGACGAGCCTCAAGGATTTTGTTTCCGGACCTGAAGGCAAAGGCACCGGCTTGGCCCTCAATGGCGACGACAAGGTGACGGTAGAGAACTTCTTCAGCAAAGACCGCCACCACCCTTTTTCGGTAGGTCTCTGGGTCAAGGACACACAGCGGGCCAAGCGCTCCGTGGTAGTTTGGCACCGTGCGTATGGAACAGAAATCGGCTACCACGGCATTGATCTCCGGATCGAAGACGGCTTCCTCTCCGGTCGCGTCTTCCGCGCATGGCCAGATAACGGACTCGGCATCAAAACTAAAACCCGACTTCCTCAAAACGAATGGCATCACCTCACTTGGACCTACGATGGCATGAGCCGCATTGAAGGTCTTAAATTTTACCTCAACGGAGAACCGATCGAAATAGAAATCACCAACCAGAACATCTACAAAAGCATCACCACCCCCACCTACTCGAGCGGCCGGCACTTTACACTAGGAGCCATCTTCCGGGGCCCGGGCTTTGCCGGAGGCCAGATCGACGAAGTGACCGTTTTTGATCGCGCTATTTCTCCTCTGGAAGCTCGCCAAGTTGCCAAAGGCGACGTCGATCTTTCTACCGCTCCGAACGAGCAGCTCTTCGACTACTACCTTGCGAATTTCAACGAGCAATACCGCAAGACAGTGAGCGAAATCTCAAAGGTTCAAAAGGCGATCACCGATCTGGAAACCTCGTTCACCGAAGTCCCCGTGATGGAGGACATGGAGAAACCGAGACCCGCTTACATTTTAACACGTGGCGAGTTTCACAATCCTGACCTCGAAACTGGCGCATTAGAACGTGACACCTTCGCCTTCATACTCCCTTTCCCCAAAGATGCTCCCCGCAATCGTCTCGGGCTCGCACAGTGGCTCACCGATCCCCGCCACCCGCTCACCACTCGTGTTTATGTCAACCGTATTTGGCAGCAGATTTTCGGAGATGGCCTCGTCGGCACCACGGAAAATTTCGGCCTCCAAGGCGACCTCCCCACTCACCCCAAGCTCCTCGATTGGCTCTGCCGGGACTTCATCGAAAAAGGCTGGAGCACCAAGCAACTCGTAAAGCAGATGATCCTCTCCGCAACCTACCGCCAAGACTCGGTGACATCTCCTGACCTTCTGGCACGTGATCCCTTTAATGATTTCCTCGCTCGCGGCCCCGCTTTCCGCCTCTCCGGTGAGCAAATCCGCGATGCCGCCCTCGCTTCCGCCGGACTTCTTCGCGAGTTCAACGGCGGTCCTCCAGTTCACCCCTATAGCCCGACCAAAAAGAAAAACGAGAACGCCGATCAAGTCCATCGTCGCTCCCTTTACTCCTACTGGAAGCGCACCGTGCCTCAAGCGAACATGACCATTTTCGACAAGCCTTCACTTGAGGTCTGTAGTGTCGAGCGCACCCGCACAAACACTCCCGCGCAAGCACTTGTTCTTCTCAATGATCGCCACTTTATCGAAGCCGCGCGCAAGCTGGCCATCGATGTCATTCAAAATCACGCATCCGATGAAGAGCGCATTCACACCGCTTGGCTCCGGGTTGCATCTCACGAGCCCAATGAATTCGAGATGAACACCATCAAGGAACTCCTCGAAGAACAGCGTACTTACTTCAAAGAGAACCCAGAGAACGCCAAGAAGCTACTCAACATCGGAGTCTTTAAACACCCCCCTGAGATCAACGAGCTCGAAGCAGCCGCCATGACCACAGTTTGCCAAACCATTTTCAACACTGATGCGTCCGTCTGGTCACGCTAACCCACTGAAGCCATGAACGAATTCTCGCACGATCCCTTCGCAATCAACCGTCGCCACTTTTTTAATAAGTCGGCTACTGGAATCGGCGGCATGGCCTTGGCTTCTCTCATGGTCAATGGCTCAGAAAACGGCGCTTACGGACTCCCCACCGGAGCCGCGCCAAAAGCAAAGCGCGTCATCTACCTCTTCCAGTCCGGCGGCCCCTCGCAATATGAGCTTTTCGATCACAAGCCCTTCCTGAGCGAGCACCACGGCGAAGAACTTCCCGGAGATGCTGTCGTGGAAGCGACTGGTATGTCCTCGAACCAATCCTCCCTCCCAATGGCTGGTTCAGAAGCCTGCACCACCTTCGGGCGTTATGGCGAAAACGGCCAAGAAATGTCAGCCTTCATTCCGTGGCATCACAAAATCGCCGATGACATCTGCATCATGCGCAACGTCTACACCGATGCGATTAACCACGATCCCGCGATCACCTTTTTCCAAACCGGAAACCAAATCGCAGGCCGTCCCTGTCTCGGCTCATGGCTTTCCTATGGACTCGGCACCGATAACGCCGACCTGCCAAACTTCATCGTCATGGTGAGTAAAAACGGCGGCGGCCAGCCTCTCTACTCCCGCCTGTGGGGATCAGGCTTCCTCGATTCCCGCCACCAAGGTGTCAAATTCCTCGCGGGCGAAGATCGCGTCCTTTATCTCAGTAATCCCGAGGGCATCACGCGGAACAATCGCCGCACCATGCTCGATAAACTGAACGCACTGAACTATAATCAATACCGCGCCGAGCTCGACCCCGAGATCGAATCACGCATTGCGCAATACGAAATGGCCTACCGTATGCAAGCCAGTGTCCCAGAAGTATCAGACACCTCGGATGAACCCCAATCGACCTGGGACCTTTACGGTGAAGATGCCAAAGAACCCGGCACCTACGCCGCGAACTGCCTGCAAGCCCGCCGCCTCGCCGAGCGTGGTGTTCAGTTCATCCAGCTCTACCACCAAGGCTGGGACGCCCACGGCGGCCTCCCCGGCTCCATGCGTGATCGTTGTAAAAAGACCGACCGTGGTTCTGCCGCGCTCGTCATGGACCTGAAACAACGCGGACTCCTCGATGACACCCTCGTCATCTGGGGTGGCGAATTTGGCCGCACCGCGTTCTCCCAAGGAAAGCTCACCAAGACTAACTACGGACGTGACCACCATAAAAACAGTTTCTCGATGTGGATGGCTGGTGGCGGCATCAAAGGCGGCATCACCGTCGGTCACACCGACAAATATGGCTCCAGCATCGTGGATGCCGATGGAAATCCCGTGAAGCTCGATAAGCACCACAAACCAACGGACGCCATCCACGTCCACGACATCCAAGCGACAATCCTCAAGCTCATGGGGATCGACCACGAGCGCCTTAGCTACAAGTTCCAAGGCCGCCGCTTCCGCCTCACGGACGTTCACGGCTTCGAGATTAAACAAATTCTCGCCTAGAACGAGTTGTCACCCATTCCAGACCTAAAACTTCGTTTTTCTATTGCCAATTTCCGTAAGTCGTCTTATCACCCGCGCGCGGCAACGCAATACGGCTCATTAGCTCAGTTGGTAGAGCAGCGGATTGAAAATCCGCGTGTCCTTGGTTCGAATCCGAGATGAGCCACCACTTTATTAAAAGCCTCTCAGTCCGTCGATTGAGGGGCTTTTTCTTTGGGTCACAAAAAAGCCGAAACGCATAACGCCTCGGCTTTTAAAAAAGCAATCTGGAAAAATTTCCTAAGCACTCCCGCGGGCTTCCTGCCCAGTCGGAGCGGCTTCTTTACGATTCAACGCACGGCGCATTTTACCGAGCGCGATGTTCTGAAGCTGGCGGATCCGCTCTCGACTGACCCCGAAGTTTCGGCTGATCTCTTCGAGTGTCATCGCTTTCTTACCACTTAGGCCAAAACGTGAGTCGATAATCTCAGACTCCCGCTCATCAAGTAGTGTGAGAAGGTCTTCGAGTTCACCGTGATCATTCTTATTCTCAAGAGCCGCAAATGGATCAACCGCGCGCTCGTCGCCGATGATGTCACTGTAGCTGCTAGAATCTTCATCACCCATCGGAGCATCCAGAGAAGTCGGACGCATCGAAGCACGCTTGAGGAGCGCGAGCTTTTTACGTGGAATGCCAAGCTCTTCGACCAACTCGTCATCAGATGGCTCACGGCCAAGCTCTTCAGTCAACATCGCGGTGATGCGTCGAACCTTGGCAAGCTTATCGACGAGGTGAACCGGAAGACGAATCGTCTTACTCTGGTTCGCCAGCGCACGCTTGATCGACTGCTTAATCCACCATGCAGCGTAGGTTGAAAGTTTCCCTCCCTTTTCAGGATCGAATTTCTCCACCGCCTTCATCAGGCCGATATTTCCTTCGGAAATGAGATCCGCCATCGGAACTCCGTAGTTTGAGTAATCTCGGGCAATCTTTACGACCAAGCGAAGGTTCGCTTTGATCATGTGTTCACGCGCGGACTCATCGCCATCACGAATGCGTCCGGCGAGTTCGACCTCTTGCTCTGGTGTGAGGAGATCTGTTTTGACGATCTCGCGCATGTAAACGCGGATGCTGCTGTCTGAATCGCTAGTAGCCATGGCTTTATATTGGTTGTTTAAAACAGGAAAATCTGTTTCCGGTTTCGTTATGTCTCTTTTACGAGCTTAGGTCACTCTTTTTTCAATAAATTCTGAAAAATCATAAACCTGTTAGAAAGAGAGCCGAGTTTTCCCGATGCGCTACCTTTTTTTCACTTTTCATGCGATCATGTAAGCGAGCCATCTGTGCGAGCCGGTAGTTCTTGAGAAAGAAGTCTTTATGGTCCTCCACAAAGGTCCAAAATAGTCCATCCCAGACCTCACACCATTCTCCTTTTTTAAAGTCTGACATTTTTCGGATGTAATTCGACCCCGAAAGATAAGGTTTCGTCGCAAAAATCCCCCCATCAGAAAACTGGCTCATCCCGTATACGTTCGGAACCATCACCCAATCGTAGGAATCGATGAAGAACTCCATGAACCAGCGGTAGACCTCATCGGGATCGAAACGACAAAGCATCATGAAGTTTCCCAACACCATCAACCGCTCGATGTGATGACAATACCCGTCTTCTAAAAGCGCGTGAATCACATGATCAATCGGCTCGATTCCAGTCGTGCCATCATAAAACGAAGCCGGAATCTTCCGGTCAAAACCCCAGAAATTCTCTTTCCGCTCGAACACGCCATGCCGGAGATAAATCACCCGCATGAATTCACGCCACCCGATCACCTGCCGGACAAATCCCTCAATACAATTTAGCGGCACCTCATTCTCAGAACCGTATTCTAAAATCCGATCCGTCACCTTCTGCGGCGTCAGCAAACCGATATTCAAATAAGGGGTCAGCACCGAGTGAAACGCCACCCGATGGTTCACTGAGATGGCATCTTCATAATCGCCAAAAAGCTGAAAGCGTTCCTTCAAAAAAAGCTCCAATGCCTCCAGCGCATCCTCGCGTGTGATCCCGTATTGAAAGCGAGCGGTCATTCCCAGTGCATTCGGAAAGCGCTTCTTTACCCACTGCTCCGCTTCTGCAACTTCAGGATGACGCGGGGGAGCATAAGCTTCTGGTATTTGAACCGTCTTCGGAAGCTTCTTCCGATTGTCCGCATCGTAAGACCACTTCCCGCCCAGCGGCTTCCCGTCCGGCTCCAGCAGAATCCCCATCCGCTTCCGCTGCGCTTCATAAAAGGTCTTCATAAAGGGCCTCTTCATCTTATCCATCGTCTCCTCCATGAACTCATCTGGCGTGAGAAACATCGGCGATGGTAACAGCTCTAAATCAATCCCTCGCACATCCGCCACCCGCCGAATCCGCCGCTCCAAAAGATAGTCAACCGGATCAACACACACGATCTTCGTGCACTCGGCCGGGAGCACCTCTTCCAGCAAGTGATCCGATCTTGACTCTCCCTCCGGCAACTCGATGTAAGTCAGCTCTTTCCCCTTTGCAAAATGCTGCATTGTTGCCCGATGCAGCATCAGCTTCTTCGCATGAAATCGCAATGGCTGTTCCGAATCTGTGCCAAAAAAGAGCGGGTCCTCGACCAAAAAAACCTCCCTCCCATCTTCAATGACAGGATGGTCCTCAAAAAGCTGATGCGGATAAATAAGCGCGACCTCCATGATGATCTAACAAAGCACGGGGATGTCATCTCGCACGGTGAATTTCAAAACAGCATTTTAAAGCTCACGCTCCAAAGTCACATTCCCCCGCATTACTCTGCGATCTGCCTTAAATATCTTCCGATGCTTCGTTTTCCGCCCAGTCACTCGCTTCCGCCAGAGCCTAAAACTCCGTGCCTTCAAATTTCCGCGCATCACCTTAATCACCTCAGCCTCCGTCAGACCAAGCTTCTCTTTGATCTCCTCAAAGGTCGTCCGGTCTTCCCAAGCCATCCGGATCACCCGATCACGAAACTCATCAGTCATGGAGTAAGAAAGCATCGATCCCACAAAACGCCCCTTTTTCTTCTCTCAAAGTCAGAAAATGATATTTCTCAACAATGCAAGAAACGGGGTAAAGGACGTGGGCATGGATGACCTGCAATCCTTACAATCATTGGATTTGGGGACGCACCGTCCCTTCCATCTAAGTTTCGTGAATTTCACCCCTTTCGTGGTTTCCATCTTCACCAACAAGACCCTCATCCCAGATTCGTTCCATTTGCTAGATTCACCTTCAAAAAAACCCAGTTTCCACATTCCATTTCTGCGTTAAAGATTCCCCATGCACGCCAGCCCACTCACGCCTTTCTTCAAAAACCGTGGCTGGCGCGCCTTTCCTTTCCAGAAAGAAACTTGGCAAGCTTACCAAGACGGGAAATCAGGACTCCTCCACGCTCCCACTGGACTTGGAAAAACCCTCGCCGTCTGGGGCGGCCCAGTTATCGAAGCGATCCAGTCTCAAGAAACCAAAGGCTGCCGCGTCCTCTGGATCACGCCCCTCCGCGCACTCGCACAAGACACCCAGAAATCTCTCGAAGAACCGCTCTCCGTCCTCGGCCTAAAGCTTGAAGTCGGCACCCGCACGGGCGACTCCACCGCTTACCAAAAAGCCAAACTTCGCAAGAAACTCCCCTTCTGCCTCATCTCCACACCCGAAAGCATCTCGCTTTTTCTCACCCACGATAACTTCCGCGAGAACCTTTCCGGCCTCACCACCGTGATCATCGATGAGTGGCACGAACTCATCGGCAGCAAGCGCGGCATTCAAACCGAGCTCTGCCTCGCCCGCCTCCGCCAGTGGTTCCCCAACCTCCGCATTTGGGGACTCTCCGCCACGCTCGGAAACACCGAGGAGGCCATGCATGTCCTCCTTGGGTCGAAGGCCCAAGACGGCGTCACTATTTCTGGGATGCGACCCAAGAAAGTCGAAGTCAAAACGATCCTCCCCAAGACCATCGACCGCTTCCCCTGGTCCGGCCACATCGGCACCAGCCTGCTCCGGCCCGTCATCAAGAAGCTCGAACAAGCAGGCACTACCCTCGTCTTCACCAACACCCGATCCCAAACCGAAATCTGGTACCAAGACCTCCTCGAAGCAAAGCCCGAGTGGAAAGATGAAATCGCCATGCACCACGGCTCGCTCGATCAGGAAGAGCGAAAGCTCGTCGAAGAACGACTGCGCGAGGGATCCATCCGCTGCGTCATTTGCACCTCTTCGCTTGATCTCGGTGTCGACTTCTCCCCCGTCACGCAAGTCATCCAAGTCGGCAGCCCAAAAGGCATCGCCCGCCTCATGCAGCGCGCCGGGCGCTCCGGCCATTCCCCGGGTAAAACCTCACGCCTCTTTTGCGTCCCCAGCAATGCCATGGAGCTCGCCGAATTCGCAGCGGCGCGCGATGCCATCACCGCGCGCGATATCGAAGCACGCCTCCCGCTTCAAAAGCCGCTCGATGTCCTCGTCCAACACCTCGTGACCGTCTGTATTGGCGAACCCATCGCCGAGGCCGACCTCCGCCACGAGATCAAAAGCACCTACGCATACCGAAACCTCACCGACCAAGAATGGCAATGGGCCATCGAGTTCGTCACCCTCGGCGGATCCGTCCTTTCGAATTATCCCGGCTATCGAAAAGTGGAAACGATCGACGGAAAGCTCACCGTCCCCGGCACTCAAAAACGTCTCATCCAGATGCACCGCTTGAGCATCGGCACCATCACCAGCCACCCGATGGTGAACCTCATTCAAGGCGGAAAAAACCTCGGCAACGTCGAGGAATCCTTCATCTCACGGATCAAAGTCGGCGGCACCTTTATCTTTGGTGGGCAACGTCTCCAGCTCATGAAGCTCGACCGCTCCAAAGCCAAGGTCAAACGCTCCACCAAGACCACCAAAGGAGTCATCCCCACTTGGGCCGGTTCTCGCATGCCGCTCTCCTCAGAACTCGCACAAGCCGTGTCGAAACGATTCCAATCCGGCAACTTCGACACCCCTGAGCTCAAAACGATGGCGCCCCTCCTCGCACTCCAGCAACAATGGTCCCACCTTCCGCACGAGGGCCTCATCCTCATCGAGCAAGTCACCATCCGAAACGAGAATCACCTCTTCTGCTACACCTTCGCCGGCCGACTCGTGAACGAAGGACTCGGCGCCCTCACCGCCTACCGTATCACGCACGATGCCTCCCTGCTCATTCAAGTCACCGCAAACGACTACGGATTTTCCCTCTCTTCCACTTCAGCCCTTCCCTTTGAAGAATCAGCATGGCGTGCGTTTTTCACCACCGAGAACCTCACCAATGATCTCATTAACTGCATGAACACCGCCGAGCTTGCGCGTCGTCAATTCCGTGATATCGCCCGCGTTTCCGGTCTCATCCTCCAGCAGCTTCCCAGTAAAAAACGGCAACCCAAAGACCTCCAAACCTCCTCCCGTCTCCTCTTCGAAGTCTTCTCCCGCTACGATCCCGAAAACCTTCTTCTCGAACAAGCCCGTCGCGAAATTCTCGACACCCAGCTCGAACTTACCCGCCTGAAGTCCACCCTAGACAACCTTCAAAAGCGTCCCCTCCACCGCCAGGAATTAAAACGCCTCACTCCCATGGCCTTTCCCCTTTGGGCCGATCGCCTCCGAGCCCAATACCTTGGTGATGATGCGGCTACGAGATTGGAAAAAATGCTGACTTCCCTCGAAGAGGCCGCTGGATAAATTCCTACCACCATCGTGCAAATCACCCACCAAGGCCATCACTTCGAACTCCTCTCCGAGCGCGCACTTTTCGTCCCCGAACACTCGGCCTTAATCCTTTCCGACGTTCATCTTGGGAAAGCTGCGACTTTCCAAGCTCAAGGAATGGCAGTGCCAAAAGGTGACGATGAAAAAGACCTCACTCGCATCTCTCGACTTCTCAACGACACCTCTGCTAAACAGCTGATCATCGCAGGAGACCTTCTTCATTCCCCCATCGGAAACGTCACCGATCTCCTCACCACATGGATCGGAAACACAACGATCCCAATCACCCTCGTAATGGGTAACCACGACGCTCGCGCGCTCCGCGGTAAGCTTCCACTTGAAATCGCCGAGCACCTCCAGCTCGGCAATCTCTCAATCGTCCATAATCCCGACGATGCCGACGAAAACTTCACCATTTGCGGACACCTTCACCCCGCGATCCGAATCAAAGACGGCCCACGCTCCCTCATTCGTTCCGAGTGCTTTTGGCTCCAGGAACATGCCCTTATCCTTCCCTCCTTCGGAACCTTCACTGGTGGACAGGTCGTGAAACCGAGCAATGGCGATCGCCTTTTTATCCCGCTCAACGGCCGGACGGTTGAAATCCCAGTCGCACGTGTATCCTGATTTATGGAGGAAAAAACCTGCGCCACCTGCGGCCGCCTCATCGAGTGGCGTAAAAAATGGGCAGACTGCTGGGACGAGGTGAAATTCTGCGCGGACTCATGCCGTCGCAACAAGCCCGGTAAAATCGACCGAGAACTTGAGGACACGATCCTCTCTCTCCTCCATTCCCGCCCTTCAAATTTCACGATCTGCCCCAGCGAAGCCGCACGAGCTATTTTCCCAGCAGAACGATGGCGCGATGAAATGGAGCGCACCCGCCGTGCCGCCCGCCGACTCGTTGCCACCGGAAAACTCCAGATTTTACAAAAGGGGAAAGTCGTCGACCCCTCAACAGCCAAAGGCCCGATCCGCCTCTCTAAACGGTAGCCCATACTTCCCCATTGACCCCACCTTTCTGAAATTGGACTCTTCAAACGTTGATCAGCTCCCGCCCATCTCGCCTTCTCTGTATCATCCCACTACTTCTTGGGATTACACTCAGCTTGACCATTCAACACGTTCCGCCACTCGTTAAGCTCGAGCACCGCCTTTTTTGGTTCCCGAAGCCGCAGGAATCTTTCGTTAAACGTAAGCCTCTCACGGATTTTCAGCTGCAAGTTTCAGACATCAGCCCATTAGATCAGCCGCTGGTCGAGACTCGGATCTTAGAGACAGAGAAACCGCTTGCCGTCACTGATTGGTTGTTCGCCCTAAATGCCGTCCGCACCAACGGTGCAACACACGTCACGATCTCCCCGCTCCTCTCGTGGCCTGACCCCGTCGAACTCGAGCTCCGCGCGCTCGAGCATGAGATCACCAATTTTGACTCTGCCGCCCTCGGCTATGACCTCCGCCGCGCCTCAGCCCCCACACCCTTTCCAAACTACCTCACCCCCTCGATTCTCACAAAAGTCGAAGGCGACCTTTCCACGATCCCAAAGGTCAACACCATCACCATTCCCCCTTCTATCACCACAGGAACTCAAGGCTTTCGAATCCTCGAAAACGCCCAACCTAAAATTGAGTCCAACTCGATGACCATCCCTCTGCTTGCGCAATGGGATGAAAACATTCTCCCTTCATTTGAGCTCGCTAGTCTGATCGCTCGCACAGATACCAAGCCAGACGAAGTAAAGGTCACCCTCGGAAAACATATCCAAATTGGAGACTCCGGCATCATCCTCCCCATCGACTCCAGCGGACACATCATCGTTCCATCTGACTCGGAAAGACCAGGGGCGGCAGAAAACCTCACCGTCCTGACTGATCCTGAGAAGCAAGAATCTCCTCCTCATCTCCTGATTCTCTCGAAAGCATCTCCTCCTCACCTTCGGAAATTCTCACAGACTATTTCGCACCTTTCCTCACGAATTTCTCGAGATCACCAAAGCTACCGCCGCCTCCCATTCTGGGCTGAAATCCCATTTCTCATCTTCTTCACCCTTGTTCTTCAAGCAAGAAAGCCTCTCGCTCTTCTCTTAATTCCAGCTCCCTTTCTTTTTACCCTCTTTACTCAGCAATGGTTCCTACTTCTTCCGCCACTCCTAATCTTTACGAGTTTCATGGGCATCAAAAAAGCTCTTAAAAAGAAGTCTCCCAAAGAGCGCCCACGTAAGACGCACAAGAAGCGTTAAAAAATCCACGCTTCCCCCGCTGCCTCTCTCCCGTTACTTCTCTGGGCATGCGCGAAGATATCCAGCAACTTGTCCGGCTTCAGGACCTTGATCAAAAAATCGGAACCCTCGAAAAAGAACTCGAGCGTATCCCAAAGGAGCAGGCCCTCGCCCGCGAGCGTCTTGCCAATAACGAAGCGGCCCTCTCCGCAGCTAAAAAAGCACTTCAAGATAACGAAATCGCGACTAAAAACGTCGATCTCGATCGCAAGACTCGGAAGGACACCATCGAGAAGCTTAAGACTCAGCAATTCGAGACCAAAAAGAACGAAGAATACACTAAGCTTGGTGAAGAGGTGAAGCGTTACGAAGGCCTCGTCGATGAACTCGAAACCCAAGAACTAGAGCTGATGGAAAAAAGCGACCAATGCCGAGCTGCCATCGATGATGCCAAGGCTGCCCTCGCGAAGACGCAAGCTCTCGTCGACGAAGAAATCGCAGAGCTTGATGCCCGCGCCGCTACGCGTCGTGATGAAGTCGCCAGCCTTAAAGAGCACCGCTCAGCTGCTGCCGCAGAAGTCGAAGAAGACCTCCTCACCGACTACACCCGCCTTTACAAAAAGCGCGAAGGCAATGCCGTCTGTAAAGTGAGTCCTGAAAAAATCTGCAGCTCCTGCCACGTCCAAGTCATCAGCTCGACCTTCGCCGCCGCGAAGTCTGGCGAGACCATCGCGGAATGCGACAACTGTGGTTCACTGCTCTACCTTGCCTAAAAGCACCCTCCAAGAGAGGGCGAAGAAAACCCTCTCTTTTGTGATGAAAAAGCCCCACTGCGAGATTACGCAGCAAGGCTTATTAAAGAATTCGAGCGGAGAGATTTACTCCTCAGACTTGTAAGTCTTGTGGCCCTCTTTCTTGAGGTTCTTCAGCTCATCCATAGCCTCCTCGGCCTTTTCTTCATCTTCAGCAAGAAACGCCATTTCTAGCTTACAAAGACCCACGTAAGTCAGTCCAGTAAGACGCTTGTAATCAGCAGTTGCTTTTGCAAGAGCCTTCTTATCATTGATATTTTTAAAACCAGCCGGAAGATACTCAAGCCCCTTCAGAGTCGCAGCTTGCGCTTGGTGAACAAGAGCGACTTTATCCTCGGTAGTCTCTGCACGCCGGAGGCGCTTGAGTGATCCACTCACGATATCCATCTGCTCTGCGAGCGGAGTCTCATCAGCCAGCGTGACTGAAATCATCGGGGTAAATCCAAGGGCAGCAACAAGCGCAAAAGTCTTAAAAGTAGTAAGATTCATCACGGGTAGATACAGCCGAAAGCACTCTAATTTGTCAACTTTTCTGCCGTGCCATCTTGCATTTGATCCGCTAGAAGCCTCACATGATTCGCGGGATGATTTTTGATTTGGATGGCACATTAGTAGACTCACTCCCCGGAATCGCGGAAGCGCTCAACCTCGCTCTCGCCGAACACGACCTTAAAACTTACACCCTTGAGGAAGTCACCCGTTTCATTGGCAAAGGAGCTCGCGCCCTCGCTGATCTCGCACTTGGCGAACGCAAAGCCGAACTTGGGCCCGTTATCTTTGAAGGCTTTCAGCATCATTATAAAGAAACTTGGAAAACTGGAACCCATCACTTCCCCGGCATTCCCGAACTCTTGGCTCGGCTTCATTCTGAAGACATGCCCCTCGCCGTGCTCTCAAACAAACCGCACTACCATACTTGCAACATCGTAAAAGCGATGTTTGATGATCACCTTTTCAGTCCCGTCTTAGGAGCACGTGAGGAAATCCCCCCTAAGCCCGATCCCTCGGTTGCTTTGGAAATAGCAGCCTCTTGGAACCTCCCGCCTGAAGATGTTTGCTACGTCGGAGATTCCACCGTCGACCTAGCTACCGCACAAAACGCCAAAATGGTTTCCGCCATATTTAGCTGGGGCTATGGCGCCCCGGAAGGAATACCACTGCTTAAAGATGTGCATGAATTTGAAGAATTCATCGCAAACCATTCCTGATCGAAGTGACCTCACAGCCATGAGCGATATCCCTACCTGCCCCGAGTGTCAGTCAGACTACACTTACCAAAACGGCCCGCTCTTTGCCTGCCCTGACTGCGGCTACGAATGGTCTACCGAGGAAGCTGCCGCAGCGGCGGAGGCTCTCATCATGCGCGACGCCCATGGCAATGCACTCTCCGATGGCGACACCGTCCAGCTTACCAAAGACCTTAAAGTTAAAGGAACTTCCACCACCCTTAAGATCGGCACCAAAGTCAAAAAGGTCCGCCTCCGCCACGGAGAAGACCACGATCTCGATTGTAAGATCGATGGCATTGGCGCGATGAAGCTGAAAAGCCAGTTCGTGAAGAAAATCTGATTACGCTTTCAAATCCACGCCGAAGAAATCACGCAGCACCGCACGGTAAACGTCCTTTTTAAAATCAGGGAGCCAACCTACTTGAAACTCTTCCGGATAAATCCACTTTACCTGCGCGAATTCACGAGGTTCCCGCATCAGATCAACTAGGGGGTAATCCTCTTTGGTGCGGCATAAAAAATAGGTCTGCTCTTGGCCGAGAAATTTCTTCTTCTGCCCGATTTTGGAGGCTCGAACCTTAGCAGGATAGTCGTAGCGATATCCTCCCTGGCTTTTCTCAACCTCATAGGCCTCTTCCGAAAGCCCGATTTCTTCTTTGATTTCCCTTTTTAAGGCTGATTCCAAAGCCTCTCCACTATCCACGCCTCCTTGCGGGAATTGCCAAGAATCCGGAATCTTAAAACGCTCGCAAACCAGTACCTGCCCACGAGAGTTCACCATTAAAGCTGCGACGTTCGGACGATATTCACTCATAGTAAAAGTTAACCTCGATTCTGATCTCTGACCACTGGAATTCCGTCTTTGACCTCTCTTCTTCTTAAGACGATAATACCTGATGTCATGAAACGTTATCTCTTTTCCACCTTCCTTTTACTTGCCGTGCTTCCGGTCACTTCACAAATCCCTCAGAATCAAAACACGGACCGTAATGACGAAGAGAAGCGTGACCGTGAACCACCCGAGAACGTCGAAGATGACCTCAATCGAAAGCGTCGTTGGGAAGCGAACCTTCCCGGAGGACGCTACTCCGTGAACCTCGGAAACATCACCTCGATCAGTCAACACAGCTACGTCCTCGATGGAACTCTTCTCGTCACCGAAGTCACCATCGATACCACCGGAAACTCCCTCGCCCGCTTCTACTACATCGAGCCCGTCACAGAAGAAACTAAGCTCGATATTCTAAAACGCCTTCAAGGCCGCGCTTCTGGACTGCAAAACCGAGCCAGAAATCGCACCGGAATGAAATTCGATGAGATGGCGCAAAAAAATTACCCTCACACCACGCACGCGCACACCATCGAATTTCGCATCCTCTCACGGGCCGAACTCGGAGCACTTTATGGCTCTGTTTACCGCGCCTGGGATGATGGCAAAGGCCGAACCTTCCGCATCAAATAATTTGCATAAAGTTCCGCAAGAATTCTGTGCAACCTCATGTATAGTGCACACCTCTACGTATGAAAATCACCTCGATCCTCTCATTTCTCCTCCTTGCCTCTCCCTTGGCCTATGCCGATGAGAAAGCAAAAGCGGATGCCATTGCCCATGGTAAAACCAAATTCATGACCTGTGCAGCTTGCCATGGCCAAGATGGTAAAGGCCTCAAACTGGGACCAACAATGATGATGGCTCCCGGATACAAAGGATCTAAAGTTGTCGATGCCGACCCCGAGCTCTTCGCACTCGTTCTCCTCAAGGGAATTAAGAAAGAAGGCACCGAATACGCCGGAGTCATGGCTGCCATGGAGGCGGTTCTCAATGACAAAGACCTTGCTGGTGTGATGACCTACATCCGTAATGACTTTTCAGAAAAGAAAGACCTCGTGACCGAAAAACAAGTCGCGCAATGGCGTGCGAAATACAAAGACCGTAAAGATCAAGTCACTCGGAGTGAGATCACTGAATTCCTTAAAAATACTGAGGACGCAGCCAAGAAGGAAAAAAAGTAATCCCATCTTTTCACCTTCACTTTTTAAAGAATGGCGACCATGCGGTCGCCATTTTTATTGGTGGAAACCCTAACAGTTAGAAAGATCAACTTGTCCGAAAGACCCTTTTCCTTTTAAGTGTTCACATAAACACTCTTCAAAAACTCGAAATCCTCGCTGACGCTGCAAAATATGACGCCTCCTGCGCCAGCTCCGGGGCAAAGCGAAAGGACTCTAGCGAAGGAAAAGGCGTTGGTTCTACTGGCGGTGTAGGTATATGCCACTCCTACACCCCAGATGGCCGTTGCATCTCGTTACTAAAGGTCCTCCTCACCAACGTCTGCCTCTACGACTGCCACTACTGCATCAATCGCCGGTCCAGTAATGTCAGGCGCGCACGCTTCACCCCAGAGGAAGTTGTTACCCTCACGCTCGATTTTTATAAACGCAACTACATCGAAGGGCTCTTCCTCAGTTCCGGCATCGTTCGTAATGCCGACTTCACAATGGAACAGGTCATTCAAGTTGCTAAAACCCTCCGTGAAAAACATCACTTCCGCGGCTACATTCACCTTAAAACCATTCCTGAAGCGTCAGATGATTTAATCACGGAAGCTGGAAAATATGCCGACCGTATCAGCATCAACATTGAGCTCCCTCGCCAGCAGGACCTCGCGACCCTCGCACCTGAGAAGAACGTCTCTCGCACCCGAGAGGCAATGCACCAGATCAGCGGAAAAATCACGGCACATAAGGAAGAAAAAAGCCGGAAGAAGGGAGACTTCGCCACTGGGCAGAGCACTCAAATGATCGTGGGCGCGGATCAATCGAACGATTCCCATTTTCTCAAACGCGCTGGTGACCTTTACGGCAATTTCAAGCTCCGTCGCGTTTACTATTCTGCCTTCAGCCCCATCCCCGATTCCTCGGAAATCCTTCCTCTCAAAGCGCCTCCGCTTGTCCGTGAACACCGTCTTTATCAAGCCGACTGGCTCATGCGTTTCTACGGATATGATGTAAATGAAATCACAACCAAGGAGCAGCCGAACCTAGACCTCGATATCGATCCGAAGCTATCCTGGGCTCTCCGTAACCGCCACTTTTTCCCCGTCGATCTCAACCGTGCTTCGCTCGAAATACTCGTGCGTATTCCTGGCCTCGGCATCAGAAATGCGAAACGTATCACTTCAATTCGTCGCTATTCTGCGATTCGCATGCAGGACCTCATCAAGCTACGGGTGAACCTGAAAAAGACACTCCCCTTCATGATCACTGCCGACCATTCGCCCGCACAATTCGAGATCGATTCCGAAAAAATTCGCGCTCTTCACGCCCCGCCGCCCGAGCAACTTGAAATTAATTTCGATGCTCCAAAAATCGAAGTCCCCCGTGCCGAAGTGATCGGCGGAGAATTCTAGAAACCATGGTCACTCTGACTTATCCAAAAGACTTCAACGACTGGCGTAAGCTCGCACGCGGACTCTTGGCCGAAGGTATTTCTCCCACCGATCTTCTCTGGGAAGCCCGAGCTGATGGATCTCTTTTCGGCGAATCTTTCACCCCTCAAAAATCGACTCAACTCGTCGTTCCAAAAGGCTTCATCGATCTTGCGCGCACCGCTGCCGCTCATCGCTCTGACGAACAATGGTCGCTCCTCTACTCACTTCTCTGGCGGCTGACTCACGGAGAAAAGCACCTCCTTTCGCTCTCTACTGATCCCGAGCTCCACCGGATTAAGGCGATGGTAAAACACATCAGCCGAGACATTCATAAGATGCACGCTTTTGTGCGCTTCCGAAAGGTCAGCGAACATGAGAACTCAGGCCGCGAGCAATTCATTTCATGGTTTGAGCCCCAGCACCGAATCATACGACTCACCTCGGGGTTCTTCCGCAACCGTTTCGCTGGCATGAATTGGTCTATTCTCACACCTGACGAGTGCATGCATTGGGACGGGCAAAAGATCACCTTTACCGAAGGCGTCGATCAATCCCAAGCCCCCGATGAAGACGCCCTCGATGAACTATGGCGCGGCTACTACCGCAGTATTTTTAACCCCGCCCGCTTAAAGGTGAAGGCTATGCAATCCGAGATGCCTAAGAAATATTGGAAAAATCTCCCCGAGGCCGAGATCATCGAAGAGCTGATCTCCACCAGCAGCCAGCGCACCGATCAAATGCTCACCACCCCAGCATCTCCGCTCAAGCCAGCGCCTCAGAATGCCTATCTCGAAAAACTTAAAACCCTTCCTAACCAAGATCTTTCCTAAAAGTCGCCCTCATTGTCAAAATGACCTGCCGCTCCCTCTATCCTAGAATAACGATTTTTTTCGTGATCAAAAACCGTTAGACAGCACCCATTCCCGCTCCACTTTTTGAGCATGACCCAGAATATCCTCATCATCGGCTCTACTTCAGGAATCGGTGCCGCATCGAAAGAGCGCCTCCAATCAGAAGGCCATACGCTTTTCACTCCTACGCGTAAGGAATTTGAGGTCACTGACGCCAATGCTCGGCTCAACCTACCGGAGCAACTTGATGGCATCGTTTATTGCCCCGGCACAATCAACTTAAAACCTTACCACCGCCTCACTGAAGAGGATTTTCTAAACGACCTACAAGTGAACCTTCTCGGGGCGAACCGAGTTCTCCAGCAAGCACTTCCTTCTCTGAAAAAATCTCCTTCTGCTTCAATCGTTCTCTTCAGCACGGTAGCCGTGAAAATGGGGATGCCTTTTCATGCCAGCATTGCGGCAGCCAAAGGAGCTGTGGAAGGACTCACCCGCTCACTCGCAGCTGAGCTGGCGCCAAAAATCCGAGTCAACTGTATCGCCCCTTCTCTCACTGATACCCGCCTCGCTTCCCACTTACTTAGCGATGATAAAAGACGAGAAGCGGCGGCAGAGCGACACCCCCTCAAACAAATCGGCCACCCTGAACAAGTGGCCGAGCAAGTCGCTTATCTTCTCTCTGATGCCTCCGCATTCACCACTGGCCAAATTCTTCGCTCAGATGGTGGACTGTCCAGCGTGCGCCTATTTTAGGAGACTGCCTGGAGGGAGAGTTCTCTCAGACGAAAACGCTCATCATAAGCGCCGTTACTATTTTTTGCGCAACACTCGTAGCACGCGACTCGGCTCCGGAATTTACGGACCCGCTCGAACGAGCTACCGCAAGCGACGCATTCATACTTCCACTGGCGCTTAAGAGTGCGTGAAGGAAGAGCTAAGCGGTGGGTCGCCTTTTCACCTGGAATACCAAGGTCTATGCAGGCCTGCTGCCATTCCAAACCATGCGGTGCACAACGGGTGTGGCCAAGTCGCTCATACGTCACGAGATGAGCCAATTCATGAAGTAAGGTCCGCCGAACCTCTTCTTGAGAAATTTTTGGGAGATGAGTGTTCATCTCGATCAGGCAAAGCGGCCACGTTGCACGCCCTGCCGTAGAACGCATCCGCGGATTCCACTCTACCCCTAGGCGATCCGCGAGACGATCCAGTCCTAAGCCTTTACAAAGGTTCACACACCAATCGGTCAAATCCTGCTCAATCCCCATGAAATGGGAACACGCCTCAGAAATCCCAATCGATTCCGAACGAGCATCGTTTTCCTCAGCAGTAAAACCGAACTCGATTTGGCGAGCATCCCTACGCATGCAAATTATTGTTACAGAATTCTTGAATATCACAAGTTCTTAATTAAATGTTTTGTTAACAAAAACCTCTGCTAATCGATGAACAAACACCTCTCAAAGTGTCCTCTGCATTGCATTCTACAACCGTTGCGCTAAAGCTTCAGCATGCCTGATTTTGATAAGGAACTCAGACGCCGCGGGACCGGGTCACTCAAATGGGACCGCCGCTCGGACCTCGATCCCCTCTGGGTCGCTGACATGGATTTCGAATCTCCGCCGGAAGTCATTCAAGCCATCCAAGATCGAGTTGCACACGGAGTTTTCGGCTACGCAGTCCCTCATCCTTCTTTAATCGAGACTATCCATCGATACCTTGAAAACCGCATTGGCGTCCGTGTTGAAGAAGAGCAGCTCATTCATCTCGGCGGTCTTGTGCCAGCTCTTTCTCTTGGCTGCCGTGCTTTTGCTGAGCCCGGTGAGGCCGCAATGACTTGCACTCCTGTCTACCCCCCATTCCTCGGCACACATAAGGATAATAAGATGGCGCTCATCACCACTGATCATATTCAGGTAAATGGGCGCTGGACCTTTGACTGGGAAGCGATGGAAAAAGCGGTCACTCCTCGCACTAAGGTTTTCATTCTGAGTAATCCCGCAAACCCGCTTGGACGCGCCTTTTCAAAAGAGGAAATGATCCAGCTAGCGGAATTTTGCGACCGCCATGATCTTATCCTCCTCTCTGATGAAATCCACTGTGACCTCATTCACGATGAGGAGAAAACCCCGCATTTTTCTGCCCTCAATCTGCCCGAAGAGCTCCGCGATCGTACCGTGACAATGCTTGCCCCCAGTAAAACCTACAACATCGCGGGACTTGGCTACGCCTTTGCCGTCATCCCGAATGATTCTTTACGCCGTAAATTCAATGCCGCGAAAGGTCACACCCTTGCCGAGATCAATTGCCTCGCCTACTACGCGGCTGAAGCTGCATATAAATATGGTGAGCCTTGGCGCCAGGACCTCCTCTCCTACCTCCGCTCGAACTACCAGCTTCTCGCCGAGACGGTGACTCGTGAAATTCCGGGAGCTGAAATCCCGAATATGGAAGCGACCTATCTCGCGTGGATCGATCTGCGTAAGACTGGGATTTCTTCTCCTATGAAAAAGGCCGAAGAGGCCGGCCTCTTCCTCTCAGATGGCGCATTTTTTGGCCACCCAGATTGCCTGCGGATCAATTTTGGCACCCAAAAAGCCCGCCTCGAAAACGCACTCGAAATCTTCACTCGAGCTCTCCGTTCTTGATCGATCTGCTGTGCCTGCGCATTCTCTGCCTATGAAAATTTGGTCCCTTCTTTTTGCCCTCCTCTTCGCGCTGCCTTCAACGGCCGAGGAGCACGTCATTCTCTGTGGTGGCCCAGCCCTGCGAAAGTGGGAAAACCTCCGAGTCGAGCGTGACCGCCACGACAGATGGTGGGCAAACTTCGTCCGCGCCTCCACCATGCGCATGGACGAAATCCGCAACGCATACGGAGAGCAGTCCAAGATCACCTGGATTGTTTACAAGAAAGGTTACCAATTGCGCGCGAGTGAAGATAACAAGCCATATACAACTTGGATCCAAGAACAGGCCACAAAGCGAAACGCACGCCTTATCTGGATCAATACTGGCCAACAAGCGATCAATACCATCAATGAAAAACCGAACCGCTCGATCATCTCCTTCGACTTCTTCGGCCACTCAAATAAGCACTGCTTCATGCTTGATTACGGCACCGAAGTCATGGCCGTAGCTTCTGCTTGGATTCACGAAAAAGACCTCGGGAAAATCCGCCGCGGAGCCTTTTCCAAAAATGCCCACTGCCAAAGCTGGGGCTGCCACACTGGCGAGAGCATGAGTGAAATTTGGCACTCCAAGCTTGGACTCACGCTCGTAGGAGCACGTGGTAAAACTGACTACACCCCCCTTTCATTCGGCCGCCTTCCCACTGTAAATGGACGCTGGATTCGCTAACCTATCTCTTCTTTCTAACCTTTTTCTAAAATGACTTTTCCTGAACTCGAAGCCCTTCATCAACTCCCTCTTTTCGAACTCCTCCGTCGCGCTCGCGATATACATGAGGAAAACTGGCCCGCCTCCGAGGTCCAACTCTGCACCCTGCTTTCCATTAAAACCGGTGGCTGCTCAGAAGACTGCTCCTACTGCGCTCAATCCGCTCGTTACTCTAGCGGAGTTGATGCCGAGCGCCTGATGGAAAAGTGCGACATCATGAAGCGAGCAGAAGCGGCGAGAGAAAGTGGCTCTACCCGTTTCTGCATGGGCGCAGCTTGGCGCGGAGTTCGCTCCGGCACCAAACGTTTCGAGCAAGTCCTCGAGATCATTGAGGATGTTTCCGAACTCGGCATGGAAGTCTGTGTCACTCTTGGAGAGCTCGGCCCTGATGAAGCCAAAGCGCTCAAGGAGGCCGGAGTCACCGCCTATAATCATAATATTGATACCTCTCCTGAACACTACCCCAATATCGTCACCACCCACACCTTTGAGGATCGTCTCCGGACCATTCGTAACGTGCAGGACGCTGGAATGTCAGTTTGCTGTGGTGGTATTCTCGGCCTTGGAGAAGACACCGTGGACCGGCTCAAGATGCTCGAAGTCATCTCAGAGTTTAACCCACAGCCCGAGTCTGTCCCCATCAACTCCCTCATGCCGATGCCCGGAACCCCGCTGGCTGAAAGTAAAGGCGTTGATCTCTTTGAACTCGTGCGCATCATCGCGATCGCGCGTATCGCTTTACCAAAGGCAAAAGTCCGTCTTTCGGCAGGCCGCACCCACCTTACTGAAGAAGGCCAGACTCTCTGTTTCTTTGCTGGGGCAAACTCGATCTTCTACGGAGACAAACTTCTCACCGCAAAAAATCCAGC
The DNA here is from genome assembly GCA_039768255.1 of Akkermansiaceae bacterium. Lineage (GTDB taxonomy): Bacteria > Verrucomicrobiota > Verrucomicrobiia > Verrucomicrobiales > Akkermansiaceae > SW10. The sequence goes on from JBDNAW010000082.1 coordinate 26,162, forward strand.
GGTCGAAAAAGACCTCGCTCTCATCGACAAGCTCGGCATGAGCCCTCAAAAGCCCAATCAAGCGCTAGATGCCCCTGCTGCAGACGACGACAAGCCACTCGAACCTGCAATGGCCGGTGGATGAGGGGTCTAAATCTTAGCCGGAGTTTCCGGCTACCCTTTTAATTCACGTCGCTCCATGAAAGCCTTCCTCAAATGGCTCTCACCGCGAGGTACCGCCAATCGTCTCGACTGGTGGCTCATCACCATCGTCTCTGCTTTTCTCAGTTCATTACCCTTTCCAATCGCTATCCTCCTGTTGATGGAGAAAGAATTATGGGGCTTCCCAGTTCAGCTCCTCCTCCTAATCCTGATGGCCTTCGGAATCTGGCTCAGCTTACGGGTCACCATCCAGCGTTACCGAGATCTCAACTGGTCTCCATGGCTCACTCTGATCTATCTAATCCCATATGCTGGCTGGATCTTCATCTGGCTCACCTGTGGCTTTTTTCCCTCAGCAGACCCAAAGAAAGTGAGGAGTCGAGTAGTCTCAAAAAAAGCCTAAAAACTACTAGTTGGCTGTCTCGATCATCTCCTCCAACTTAGGAAGTTCTTCGAGGAGATTCTCCAAAGGAATCGCATAGTTTTCCACACGGTTTGCCATTGCGATATTCATCCCGATACAGCGACCTTCTAAGTCAAAAAGCGGCCCCCCGACCGAGCGGCGGGACAAGGTAATCTCGTGCTGCAAAACCATCGGAAAACCGGTGCGACGCGGGGAAAATTCACCACTCATTGAATCGTTCCGGTTCTGAACGCCCCCAAACAGCTTATGCCGGGCCATGAGCTCTACTTTAAAATCGAGAAATTCTTCGCCTCGCTTGACTTTCATTTCAAAAATATCACCCGCCACGCGCTTCTTCAGATCCGCTTTTAGCTCATCAACATCCTTAATCGGACCACCGTCAGCCTCGATGACGATATCCCCCTTCTTTATCCCCACTTTTTCAGCACCAGATTTCTCAGTTACCGCAGTGATCTCAACGCCTCCACCGTCGGTATTCTTGAGGCCCACCCCGAGCACGGCAGGATGGCCTCCAGGAATCTCTCGCTTATTAGCACTGATCATTCCCACACGCGGACGCCGGTAGGTGCGCGTCGTAGCCCCATTAGAAACCACCCAAGTTCCATGAGCCACCTCACTGGAAGGCGCCCATGTCACCGGAACAAGATCAGACGCATCGACTTTCACGAGCGCAAGATCCCACCTTTCATCAGTCCCGATCACCTCAGCCTCAACAAAATTTTTCTTATCTACTCGCACTGAGAATTTTTCCACCTCCTCCAACTCGCTTGCCTTCGTCAAAATGAATCCATCGTCACTTACTACCGTTCCATAAATAAACGGACGACGATCCTTATCATTATAGAAAACGGCACTGCTCTGCTGAATCGCAAGACGCACAGGCTCTAGTGCAGCTTGCACGAGCTTGTTATTCTTCCGCTGCTCAGATGGGAGAGAATTAGCCGTCGCTACACCTAAGCTCAGGCTGAATAAAAGAATGAGGGAAAATGAAGTCTTCATGGGCGTTCTCCGAGAATGATCTTTTTTTGATGCTCTTGACCATCACGTGTCCACTCAAGACGCAGTCTATCACCCGGGGCAAGCTTATCGAGAATCTCATATACCGTTTCTGCTTTATTGAGCTCTTCTGCTTTCACGCGGATACCAAGATGACGAACTTCAATGGAAGTAAACACATCGCCAACTTTCAGGTCAGCTTTTTCAGCTGGCCCCTCCGGATAGAGTTTAGAAATACGAATCATCTTCTCGCCAGATTCCTCTAGGATGATTCCGAGAAAGCCAGAACCAGGGCTTCCTTTTTTCGCGAAGCTTCCCTCCGCGATGAACTTAGAATCCAGCATTTCATCCCAATGACGCTGAAACTCACGCAGCGGAACATGCATACTCTGTTCCTTCGATTGGCCGACTCGACTATGAATACCAATCAAGCGCCCATTCATATCGAACAGTGGACCCCCAGAATCTCCTCCGATCAACATACAGCCAGATTGAACCGTATCATCAGCCTGACGAGTGAGCCGTCCAATGCGCACATTCACCCCTCGTTTCTGATCAAAACCACCTGAATGACCCAGTGAGAACACCCAATCACCAAGACGAAAGCTATCGTCTTCATCGACTTCGACATATGGGAACGGGCCATCTTCGATAATTTGGAGCATTGCAGCATCCGAGGACGATTCCAGCCCTAGCGATACTCCTCTGTACCTCGTTCCATCTTCCATGATCACCGTGATATCGCGATCCACGCCACCTGTGACGTGGGCTGCGGTGAGGATTAAGCCTTCCTTGGAGATAATCACTCCACTTCCAGAACCGCCTTCTGCCATTTCGAGGCATACCGTCGCAGCACGGGTCCGCTCGAGATTGTCCTGAAGATAATTCTGGATGTTCAGGAGATCGGTTAGCTTTTCAGGTGCTTTTTGATCATTAAAATACGGGCGTGCCGTGAGTGCAGAACTCCCAATCATTAAAGAGGCCACCAGCCACCGCTTCCACATTATCATTATTCGTAACTTAACCGTTTCGGTCATAATGACAACGGGCAAAGCTTCGTAAATCTTTCCCGATAAAAACGAGAAGCCCGACTAACGCTCTACAGGAAAACCCCCTTACCTGTGCAGTATGAACAGTCAGCCGGGCTTCAGAGCCACAAAATTGCTGCAAGCAGGCAAACGTCCCCACCAACTGGTGACAAGTGTTTTTAACGAAATTTCCTTAAAATTACATACGTTGTAGGTAATCAGGAACCTCATCACGCTGTAACGAAGGTGGTGAAGCTGGTGAATCATAAGCAATCAAGGCTCCTACCCCCGCCGCATGCGGAGCATCCAAAAGAAGGCTCCCTTCAGATTCAGGGAAAACGTAAATTCGTTTTCGTTCTGCAAACCATTTTGCAACAAATCCTGCTCCGGCAGCAAAAAGCAGGATCAAAAACCCTCCCATCACAGATCGAGCACGATCAGAATTCCATAGCCTGACCAATAAATATTCCTCTTTGGATACCACCACCTCGACCTCTGAAAGCGGATGCATTAGGCCACTCTGTTTTTGAGTAAAATCACCAAGTTCCTTTTCGATCCGATATAAGCGGATGGAAAGCTGAACCGAAAAACTCTCGATTTGTGCGAGATCATCTGAACATTCCAAGGCCTCCTCCACCGAACGCAAAAGAGCCTCTTTTTTATCTATCGGCCGAGCGAAACGCTCAACCAAGGGAGAATACGCAATCTGCGTCCGCTCCGGCATTCCAAGATAGTAAAACACCACCACAGACGGTCCATCTTTGAGCAAATGCTCTGACATCACCTGTTGGGGGCTCTCCCCTTCCGGCAGCTCCTGCTTAGAATCGAAAAGATAAAAATAAATATCAATCGACGAACCCTGCGCATGGTAAGTGAAGAAACCATCGCGATCTCGCTTCTCCTGTGGAGTTAATAAGTTCTGAGGATCAACAAGGTATCCACTCGGAGGTTCCCTGAAGTAAGCCGAATGAAAATTCTCGGCAATGGTCGTAGGCCAATCCTCTACCACTCCTTCCACTTTCACCTCTTCCACCTTCTCTTCTTCAACCGCTTGATCTAGCTCAAGTGGCTCTTCCGCGCCAGAGAACAGCCGTTCCCTTGCCACTCGCCCCATCAATGAAGATCCCGGAATCACCTCACCACGGTTCACCGCGTTGAGAAGCTCTTCATTTTCCCAACTCGGTAAAATCTCTTCTTCGGTCTGCACCTCCTCCTCAGTGATCGGGACTTCTTGCCCATAAAGAGGCCACGTCAAAAGACAAAGCCACATATAAAAGAGAATCTTCATTTCTGCTCCTCCTTCTCAATTTCCATCTTTTCATCCTCACTCACCTCCTTATTTCCTTCACGAATCCTCTGAAGAAGCGGATCCGCTTTACGAGGGAATTGCCCACTAGCCGCGAAGAAACTCTCTGGATCCTTTGTCGCCTTCCTCCATCCCTTCTTTAAAGCCATCTCAGTCTTTGAGACCACCGCCTTAAAAGCCTTCAAATACTCACCTTGCAGCAAAAATGGATGAGCTGCCGAGAGCGCATCAAAGGTGCTATCCTCATCAAGATAAGGCATCACCGCATAGCCAAAAGTCATCGCAGCGGTCTTCCCATTCACATCAAGCACGAGTAAAATACCATTCTCATTCGGTCGATCCACTCCCACATCTGAATATGCAGCGCGATTTAATAGCCAAAATCCAAATTGGCGGAGATTCGGCACATCATCAAACGCACCCACGTAAATCGATAAGAAGAGCTGAGGGAACTTCTTCTCGAACCGCTCCATCACCTTCCTAATTTTCTCCCTCTCCTTCATCCGAAGAACTCCTGCGGCATCAGAGAATTTCTTTAAAATCACATCTTCATCTCCAAATAGAGCATCCACATCCGCCATGGAGAACCCACAATGCGGGCACGAAGTCGCCGCGCGATGCATTCGCTGGACACAACGTGGACACTTCATGGAGATAGTAAACTGGAGCGAAACAAAAGGGTCAAAACCCTTTCTCTCACATTTCTTAACAAGATATTGAAATACCTAAAAAAAGTTCACTAAATCAAAGGATCACAGAAAAAGGTGAAAAAAACCTTGGCAAAGAGCCCAATTTCCCACAGCTTCCGCGCCCCTAACCCATCACTTATGGTAGCTCTCCGTCTTACTCGCAAAGGTTCCAAGGACCGTCCCTATTACAAGATCGTAGCCGTCGACAGCCGCAAGCGCCGCGACGGTCGTTACATCGAACAACTTGGAACTTACGATCCAATGGTCGAAGGTGAAAACTACACCCTCGATCTCGAAAAAGCTGATAAATGGCTCGGAGTTGGCGCTAAGCCCTCGACCACAGTTGCTAGCATCATCAAAAAGGTGCGCAACGCTGGCTAAGCTTACAGCAAGCCGACTCCTCGGTTTCTAAATTTCCAAACCCGGACCGCCCTCCTAGGCTGTCTGGGTTTTTTATGCCCCATCTGCCCCATTTTAAGGAGCTCATTTCTTTCGGCCTGTGTCTTGACGCTAAAAAATCCTTTGCTAACGTTCGCCGCCTACGGAGGGATGGCTGAGCCCGGTTTAAGGCGCTCGATTCGAAATCGAGTGATGCAGTGATGTATCCGTGGGTTCGAATCCCA
>JBDNAW010000083.1:0-3397 GCA_039768255.1 Akkermansiaceae bacterium
ACCACCATTGGACTCACACTTCTCAAGTGAGCTTGGGAAGATCACACCCTCTTCCCTGTGACGAACACGATTTACGTTCCCCATTGGTTTTTCATCGTCGTTGGGCTTTTCCTACAAACTCCTTTTCTCTGAGTGATTAGAAAAATAAACGAATCCTTGTAACTTATCAAAAGCCCATTTTGTATTATTGGGATGCGGTTTACTTCAATTTTTATCGCCTTAGCGTCCTCCTTTGCCCAGGCCGAGAAACCAAACATCGTCCTGATCCTTGCCGACGATCTCGGGTTTTCTGATCTCGGTTGTTACGGAGGAGAGATCGAGACGCCGCACCTCGATTCGCTCGCCGATGGTGGGGTTCGTTTCACCAGCTTTTATAACACCGCTCGCTGTTGGCCCACTCGGGCGGCACTGATGACCGGCTACTATCCACAGCAGGTCGGACGTGATGTCGTTAAAGGACAGAAAGGCTGGAAACGTCAGAACCGTCCCGCTTGGGCAAAGCTTCTACCTGAGTTTCTCAAACCTGCAGGCTACCGCTCCTATCACAGCGGAAAATGGCACATCGATAGCACTCCCATCGCGACGGGATTTGATCGCTCTTACCACCTCCAGTGCGATGGCCGTTTTTTCAACCCCGAGACCCACTATCTCGATGACCAACCACTTCCCGCTGTCGAAAAAGGGACCGATTTTTATGTCACCACCGAGAAAGTAGATCGCTGTCTGGAATTTTGGAATGAACATGAGAAAGAGCACTCCGAGAAACCGTTCTTCACCTACCTCGCCTTCACCGCACCTCATTTCCCACTGCATGCGAAACCCGAGGATATCAAAAAATATGCCGACACCTATGCACCCGGGTGGGAGGCCATTCGTGAGAAACGCCATCAAAAACAAGCCGCTCTCGGATTTCCTCAAACAAAAATTTCTCCCGTGTTGCGGGATTTAGGCCCACCTTATAAATTCCCTGACCATATCAGAAAACTTGGTCCCGGCGAAGTGAACAAACCGCTCCCTTGGTCCACTCTCACCGACGAGCAAAAAGCATTTCAGGCCACAAAAATGGCAATTCATGCCGCGATGATTGATCGTATGGATCAGGAGATCGGCCGACTCATCACTCATCTCAAACAGACGAAGCGATTCGAAAACACCCTCATTTTATTCCTCTCCGATAATGGAGCGAGTGCCGAAATCATGGTCCGCCATGACGGCCATGATCCGCAAGCTCCAATGGGATCCGCTGCCACCTACCTCTGCCTCGGCCCCGGATGGTCCACCACCTCAAACACTCCTTTCAAGAAGCACAAAACTTGGACGCATGAAGGTGGTATCTCTACTCCTCTCATCGCCCATTGGCCGGAGGGAATCACCGCTCGGAAAGAATTCCGCCACACTCCATCTCACGTCATTGATTTTATCCCCACCGTCTTCGAGCTCGCTGGAGTTTTAACGACCACTGATCGCCCTCCACTCCCCGGAAAAAGTCTCGTCACTGTCTTCAAACAAGACCCCGCGAAATTCCACGATCAAATCTGGTGGAGCCACGATGCGAATCACGCGATTCAAAAAGACGGCTGGAAAGCCGTCGTCACCAAAGGGGGGCAATGGGAACTCTACAACCTAAATGAAGATCGCACCGAGATCTTCGACCTTTCCGCCAAGCATTCTGAAAAACTAAAAACACTCAAAGCAGCTTGGAATCAACAAACAGCGCAATTCCTCAAGGATGTGAAATATTAGAAATCTCCTCGTTATGTGGCGCTGTTTCTGATAGCTTTGCGTCGAAAAATGGCGGGGAAAAAAGATCCATCAACGAGCTCAAATAAACCTTCCGTAGACTGGGGAAAAGTCGTTGGGACAAATTTACCTCAACGTGATGATAGCTCCCTCAGCGGTTTAAAGGTCAAAGGGCATCGCCGTAAAAAGGGACAAAAAAGAAAAAGAAGAGGAGGGCATTCAACTCCTTCATTTGAGAAAGGTAAATCAAAGAGATCGAGTCGCTCCTTAGCAGCACCACTCTTTCTGAGTGGCTTCCTCTTACTCGGCGCTTTTATTCTTGCAGGTTACTGGTTCCTGCAAAAACAGAGCAATCGTCCAACCCTTTCTCAGAGAAGTGCAGAACTACCTCTGCAATCTCAGATCAATGATCATCGTCAACTCGAGGTAAAGCCGAATACCATTTATGATTTACCTCCGGCTCGCGTAGCTCAAAATTTTGCCCTCAGCGACTCGTTCGAAGAACGATTAAAATGGGTCAGAAATCCTGAAATCATTCGGAGCCAACGAGATCACTACGATCCCAGTGCTCTAAATGTTCCTGCTTCCATTATTAAGTCCATCGGTGCATTTGGCGAAGCCAAGTCAAAATACTATTCTTATGCCGCAGTCTTTCCCAGTGGGAATCGACGCGTCATCGCCGTCATTGGCACCGATGAAGGACCTCGCGTTGATTTCGATGCCTATGCCGCTCTTCATAGCCACCCTTGGGAAGACATCATCGCGGGGAAAGTCAAATCTGCACGAGTCCGTGTCTCAATTGAGCCAAGCCGATACAATGTTAGGGCATTTCAAGATCTGACGAAGTGGTCTGCTTACCGCATGACCACAGAATGGAATGAAGGTGTTCTCTATGGATACATTGAAAAAGCATCTGAACTTGATCTCAAATTACAGGCACAAGCGCGCAAAGGTAAAACCTTTCCCATGCTTGATCTCAAAATTGATCCGGCTGATATAAAAAACAAACAAGTCTTAATCACCGGAATACCCTCTGAAAATTGGATCGAAGACCAAGTCACTCCGCTGAAGGGTCATTGAGATACTTTCCACCTTTGACCATCTGCACTGCTTCGCTAAGACCAGTTCATGAAACTCAACGAGCAGCAACACCTCGCCTACTGCACCAACATCCACCCCGCAGAATCTTGGGACGAAACCTTGGCTGTTTTAAAAACAGACGTGCTCGCAGTCCGTGATCGCGTTTCACAAGGGAAACCTTTTGCGATCGGTCTTCGGCTCTCAGCACTCGCTGCAGAAGAGCTTATCGGAGATGACGGAACGAACCTTCGCCTCTTCAAATCGTGGCTCATCGAAGAGAATTGTTACGTCTTCACCATTAATGGCTTCCCGTATGGAGCTTTCCATGGAACGCGAGTGAAGGAAAAAGTCTACCAACCAGACTGGACTAGCGAGGAACGACTCACTTACACCAATAATCTCTTTGTCATCATCGCAGAGCTCTGCCCTGAAGATGCTGGTGGTTCCGTCTCTACGCTTCCGGGTTCCTTCAAAGAATTCGAAGCTGATGAAAATCTCATTTTTGCAAACCTCTACTCCTGTGCACAACTCATCGAGACCCTCTCCTTGGAGAGCGGAAAAGACCTTCACCTTGGGC
>JBDNAW010000084.1:0-2747 GCA_039768255.1 Akkermansiaceae bacterium
ACCTTGGATTCAAGACTCCAGCGCAATTTAGGTTGGCGAAAAAGTCAGGAGCTGCAGAGGCTTCTGGCTCAATCACCAAACTGAACCTGAAATGCCAAGCTACAGCCGCCTGACCGAGTCCAAGAGATACACCATCGAAGCCCTTCACCGCAAGAGAACTCCCCAAACCAAGATTGCTGAGATTCTCGATGTTCACCCATCGACCATTTCACGGGAGCTTCGGCGCCTGGGTCCCGGTCGTCCATACTCTCATCACTAAGCCCACCGCAACCATCGAGGACTCAAGAAGCGCGATCAGACTTCTGATCCGCAGCTGCTTTCCTTAGCTGCTGAGAAGCTGCGCGAGGAACAATGGAGTCCTGAACAAATCAGTGGCTGGATGGTCCGGGAAGGCCACGGGACTCTGAGTCATGAAACGATCTACGCCATGGTCTACCGAGACCAAAAGTCCGGTGGAGATCTTCATCACTTCTTGCGCCATCCTGCCAAATCTTATCGTGATCGAAGTGCAGGAAAGGAGCGCCGCGGGCGTATCAAAAACCAAGTCATGATCGATCAGCGGCCTCCGATTGTCGAAGAACGAACCCGGATTGGAGACTGGGAGATGGATACCGTCATCGGCCGCCCGGGCGGACCGGTTCTGGTCACGATGGTCGAGCGCCGGAGCCGCTTTACCTTGATCAGATTGGTGCCATCGAAGGAGGCCGCCGTCGTGACCGCAGCCATCCTCGAAGCCACCAAGCCATATCGTGACAAGGTTTTGAGCCACACTTACGACAACGGCAAAGAGTTCGCGATGCACGAACTTCTGACTGAGATCATGGGAGCGCAAGCCTACTTCGCTCATCCTTATCACTCGTGGGAACGCGGTCTCAACGAGAACACCAACGGGCTGATTCGCCAATACTTCCCAAAGAAAACCGACTTCTCAACCATCACCCAGAAGGACGTGAAGGAGGTTCAAGACAAGCTCAACCGAAGACCTCGTAAATGCCTCGACTTCCAAACCCCAAATGACATCTTCTTTCCTACCGACCCAATTGCGCTAGCCGCTTGAATCCGCCCGCGATATTTCACCTTTTTATTGATCGAACATATTCATCGAGCGTTCACCACAATACTCCTCAAGAGCCATGGTCCAACGGGGACTAGTCCGGCTTTTTTCATGCGGCCGAGGTCGTTGGATGCTTTGTCATTTTCACCGAGGAGAAGGTAGGCTTTTCGGCGGTCGTTGATGAGGGTGAGATCGGGGCGTTCGGGGTTGAGGCGAGAGTTGATCTCTACGAGGGCAGCATTGAGATCTTCTTTAGCGAAGCGTTTAAAGCCAGAATCATTGTCAAGATGTTGAATGAGGCGAGCACGGCGAATGCGGTGGCTGGCAGAGAAGCGGGAGCTGTTGATTTCCTCGCTAAGGATGGGGAGGATTTCTTCAAAGTGCTCGGGTGAGAAGGTGGCGGCATCGAGCCAAGCATTTCGAAGGACGATGCTTTGGCTGTTGGCGTGGGCATTTTTGAGAACGGCTGCGGCTTCTTTGATTTGGCTTTTTTCGAAAAGAAGGTGGGCGTGGAGAAGGTGAGTGGTGTCTTCAGAAGCGGGTGCCTTTTCGATCGCGGCGAGGGCGAGGGCTTTCTCCCCCGCATCGTAGGCGATGTCGGCGAGGAGGAGTTGGTGATGCGGATCAGGAGAGAGGGTGCCGAGTCTTTGAGCGGTGCCGAGTGCGTTTTGATGATCGCCTTTTTGATTCTGAATACGCGCGAGGGCGGCGAGGGCGGGCAGAAAGTCGGGATTCAGCTTGAGAGCGGATTTGAGGTCGGCTTCGGCATGGGTGCGGTCACGTAGAGCGCGAAATTCGATGGCACGATCATGGAAGAGTTCAGCGGAGGGCTGAGTTTTAATCTTCTTGGTGAGAGCGGCGACGGTGGCATTGACATCATAATGAGCGAGGAGCTCGGATGATGTGATTCCCCAAGTGACGGCCACCGTTGCTAGGATGCGGATCATTTCGCGAGGAGAAGCTCTGGGTGGAGCGTGAAATCACTGCTACCAAGGTTGGCATTGTGCCCCTCGATAGAGAGGGTGTTTTTCCCACCTGGCTTGAGAATTTTTGCGACGTCACGAAGGCGGAAGTAGTTGAATTGACCATTGGCTTCGTGAAGGGAAAAGTCCTCAGCAGTGGGGCCTTGTTCGTGATCAACACCGACGCGGAGGACCTCGTGGCCATTGAGGTAAGCGATGAAGGCATCATCGTAGGAAATATTGAGGCCGAGTTTTTTGAGGTCGGCGTCCTTCGGGAGGTCGAACTGGCGGCTGATGTAAACGACGCGGTAGTTATCCTTCATGTCATCGAGGATGGTGGCGTCATCTTGATCTCCGTATCCGAACCCGGCGGGGCCTTTTTTCCACTGGGAAAGATCATATTCAGGCGCGGTCCATTTTCCTTCAGGATGTGCACCCGCGAGGTAGGACCATTGGGAGTTTTTTGGAATGAGTGGGGTTGTGCCTTTGGGAGCGGAGGGGGTTTTCTTTTTAGCGACCTTTGTCCAGACTTCCGGCTGCCATGGGTTCTCAATGCGGGTGTGTTTAACGGTACCCTTCTTGGTGATGGCAAAGGTGTCGCGAATATCACCGTGAAGGTTGATCATTTCCGCGGTGAGGGTATCGCCTTCGACTGAGATAAGGCAGGATCCGTTCTCAACGATGATGCGTTTCATGATGGGCGAGGTTCCTTTTCGAGAAACGCCAGTGCC
>JBDNAW010000085.1:0-13898 GCA_039768255.1 Akkermansiaceae bacterium
GACGGTGAGAATGCTGCCGTGTCTTAAAATCCCGCCACGGTGGTGCTCTGGATCGAGGGTGACTTTGCGCAAGCGCGTGCCTGAGATGTGCGGAATACGGTAGTGCAGCGCGAGGCGCTCATTTAAAAAGGTGTAGTCTGCGCGGAGGAAGTCGGCGATGGGGCGATTCTCGCGGAGGATGCTTTGGAAAAAGAGTTCGGTTTCTTTTTTGAGCGATTGCCGGAGGTTATCATCGAAGTCTGGGAACATCCTAAGGTCAGGGGTGACGGCATCGAGGTTTCTGAGCTGGAGCCATTGGTTGGCGAAATTTGTGACCAAGGAAGCGGAGCGCGGATCACTGAGCATGCGACGCACTTCGGCTTCGTAAACCTGAGGATCAGAGAGGTCGGCGCGGAGGAGTGCGTCATCGGGGATGCTGCTCCAGAGGAAAAAGGAAAGTCGGCTCGCGAGTTTCTGGTGATCGAGGCGGTAGACGTTTTGCGAAGGGAGATCAGCGGGGGCGTTTTCGATCCGGAACAGGAAGCGCGGGCTGACGAGGACTGCGCTGACGGCCATTTCCATTCCTTGATCGAGGAAGGGGCGTATCGCTACGATATCGGACTCGGTGAGATCACGGCGGTACGCGAGGCGCATGAGCTTACGGATGCGAGCTTCGGGAGATTCTGATCCGTCACCGAAGATTGCCTGACGGCTCACGGTGGTTGAAATTTCTTGCTCTCCGTATGGACCCGCGATGCTCACTTGGAAGATCGCTGGGGCCTTGCGCGGGTGGCGGTGATGGTTGTATTGTGCGAGATAGGGCTGGCGCTTGGTGTCAGAGAGAGACTGGGATTTTTGATGGAAGGTGACTCCGATGTTTTTCGCACCGGCAGGGACTTTGAGCCGAATTTTTAAATGCTGATCGACTTTGGTGTGGTCGCGATTTTTCGGGCGCTCAACGGAGAAGGTTTTAGAAACTTCCCCATCGATGAGGAGCTCGATTTCGTGCGTTCCCCAGAGGCCTTCGATCTCTTCATTCCGATCTCGGGCGAGCCGAATCTCGAAGTCATATTCTGCGGTGACGGGAAAAGGATGCTCAAAGAGAACACCGCCTCGGGTGCCGAGCGGGAGGCCTACGACATGCTCATGCTGGGAGCGATCCGCGGGAACCTGCACAATGCGGAGCTCGGGATCGGCCCGCTTTTCGCCCACGGCAATACGGGCGATTTTTTGGGCCGCTTTAAGGTAGCGGTTCATCAAGGTTGGCGAAAGCGAGCTAGTGGTGATGTTATCGAACCCATGACTTGATTCGTCCTTGGGGAGAATTTCGGAAACATCGACGTTCACTTTTAAAAGATCACGTACTGCATACTGATATTCGGTGCGAGTGAGGCGTCGGATGGCGGGAACCTTCCCGGGGTTTGGGTTTTTAGCCGCGAGTCCATCGAGGTAAGTGCGGAGTTTGTGTATCGTGTGATTTTTTTCCTCTTCCTTGGGGCGGAAGTCTTCTTCAGGTGGCGGCATTTGGCCGGTGTCGATGCGGAGGAGAATCTTTTCTAAAGTGGCGCTGTCATTCACATCCACCTGCTCCAAGTTCAGTCCGCCTTCTTCGGTCCCTTCCTCATGACAATCGATGCAGTAAGTCTTTAAAAAAGGATCCAGGGTCAGCTCAGCCTTCGCCAAAGCGAGGCTCAGAATGCTGATTAGTAATCCTCGGGCAGCCATACCTTGCTCCTAGCAAATCAGAGAGAGCGAGTCGAAGCTGAATTAGGAAGCCAGCTGCCCACAGCCTGCTCCGACATCGATCCCGCGTCGCTGTCTCACGGTGGCGGGGAGGCCGCTGAGGTCACGGAAGGTGGTTTGGAATGCCTGAACCCGCTCATCAGTCGGGGTGCCTTGGCCGTAGCCGTCGGTTGGGTTGAGTGGGATGAGGTTCAGGTGGACATTCATGCCTTTTAAAAGATGGGCAAGACGGCGCGCGTGATCATCAGAATCATTCACGCCGTCGATGAGAGTCCATGCGATGATCACGCGCTGGGATTTTTTCTCAGAATACGCGCGGCAGGCATCTAGAAGAACGTCCAAGGGCCACCTTTTGTTCACGGGGATCAGCGCACCACGCTCTTCATCCGTGGCACCGTGGAGGCTGACGGAAAGGCCGTAGCTTTTCTCAACTTCCGCGAGCTTAAGAATCCCAGGAACGTGACCAACGGTGCTGATCGAGACCCGCGAAGGCGCGATTTTTAAACCCTTCGTATCAGTGAGGATATCGAGCGCAGAAATGGTGGCGTCAAAATTATGAAGCGGCTCGCCCATGCCCATCATGACAAGATTTCTCAGAGGTTCTTCTCCACGCTCTTTGAGACGGGCATTTAAAAAATGAACCTGAGCGACAATCTCACCCGTGGTGAGGTGGCGACGAAAGCCCATCTGCCCCGTTGCGCAGAATACGCAGCCCATCGCGCAGCCGACCTGCGTGCTCAGGCATCCGGTGTGGCGACGCGAGTAACCCATGAGCACGGATTCGATCTCACGATCATCAGCAAGCTTGAGGAGGTATTTCCGCGTCCAGCCATCCGAGCTCTCGGTGCAGCGAGATTGCACCGGCTCGATGATTTCTTGCTGAGCGAGCCATTCCTCGACTGCGGCAGAGGTTTTCTTTTCCACTCCTAAATGATGGCGCTGAAAAACCGCCAGTGCGTGGACAGGATTCACCCCTCCATCACGCATCGCCTGCTGGAGCTTGGGGAATGTGAGATCAGAAAGCGTTACCACGAGCGGTTTCTGGCAAGCTTCTTTCGCTTGGACAATCACGAAAATTCTCTGATTTCAGCCAATCTTGATAGATTTTCACCTTAATGAGCGTTTTTCCTGTTGCGATTGAGTCTCAATAGCGCAAACTTCCTCCAGAGCATATGTCCCTTCTCGCCGTCGAATTAGAACGTGATTCCGCCCTGACCCTGAGTCAGGCCGCGACGGGTTGTGATTTCCAAATCCGTGAAGTCGATGGCCCCGCTTGCCAGCAGCTCCGTGAAATCGGCTTCTGTGAGCAAATGCGGGTTAAGAAACTCACCAACGGGCGCAACATGCTCTGCACGATTTGTGGAACGCGCCTCGCCTTGAGTAAGGACCTTGCTGATCAAATTCAGGTCGTGCCGGCCTGATTCACATCATGAGCACAGCTGATCAAAATGCCCGCATCGCGCTGGTGGGCCATCCGAACGCGGGTAAAACAACGCTCTTCAATGCCCTCACTGGCCAACGTCAGAAGGTGGGAAATTACACCGGGGTGACGGTGGATCGAGTTTCGGGAAATTTCATCACTCCTCATGGTCACACTTTTGAGCTGATCGATCTTCCGGGTTGTTATTCGATGGAGCCAAACTCACCGGATGAAAAAGTGACCCGTGATTTTCTCCACGGTAAACAAGCAGACGAAGAAAAACCGGACCTTGTGGTTTGTGTGCTCGATGCCTCCACGCTGGAGCGTCATCTTATTTTACTGAAGGAGGTTCTTCAGCTTCATCTTCCAGTGGTGGTCGCACTCAATAAGATCGATCAAGCAGAAGCGCAGGGGATTCGGATTGATCCGACCGCTCTGAGCGAAACCTTCGGTGTTACTTTTGTCCCAGTCTCGGCTGCCACCGAACGCGGGATTACTTCCCTGAAGCAAGCGCTTCGCCATCCTTTCCCACCAGTCGATGAACACGCTTGGACCAAGAGCGATGACTTTTCCGAGCTCCTCGTCGACGGCTACCGTCGCCCCGATGAGGAAACGCTTCTCCTCACTGATAAGATCGACGCACAGGTGCTCCACCCAATCAAAGGATGGTTTATCTTCTGCGCCATGATGCTCACCGTGTTTTGGACGATCTTCCGCTTTGCGGAAATTCCGATGGGCTGGATTGAGTCCGCGCAGGAAACGCTCGCTGGCTGGGTGAGCCGCATGATTGCTCAAGGAGATTTCCATGATCTCATGGTCGATGGGGTGGTCGGAGGCGTTGGGTCGGTGATCATTTTCCTTCCGCAAATTATCCTCCTCTTTTTCTTCATCAGCCTCCTCGAGAGCTCCGGCTACATGGCGCGCGCCGCTTTCCTGATGGATGGCGTGATGAGTAAGGTGGGCCTTTCTGGAAAAAGCTTCCTGCCACTTCTCTCGGGATACGCCTGTGCCATTCCGGGCGTCATGGCAACGCGCACCATCCCGAGCGCGAAGGAGCGTCTTGCGACGATTCTGATCCTTCCGTGGACTTCCTGCACGGCGCGACTTCCGGTTTACTTTCTCCTCGTCCCGCTGCTAGTCACGGGCAGCGGCGCACAAACGCTCACTTTGTTCGGCATCTACGCGCTTGGAACGCTCACTGCCTTGTTGGCGGGGAAATTCCTCCGCCCCCGACTCGGAAAAGCCGAAGCCTCCCAGTTCATGCTTGAGCTACCGCCTTATCAAAAGCCGAACTTTGGGTTCATCCTCCGTCAGGTGATTGATCGCGGTTGGGCTTTCTTGAAAAAAGCAGGAACGCTCATTCTTGGAATTTCGATCTTGCTTTGGTTTCTCGAAACTTACCCGAAGAGCGATTCCGATGATCCCATTGTGCAGCGCGAAGCCTCTTTCATGGGGAAGGCAGGTAAAGTCATCGAACCTCTCGTTTCTCCTCTTGGCTGGGATTCTCGGCTCGGCACTGCGATGCTCACTTCTTTCGCCGCTCGTGAAGTCTTTGTTTCTTCGCTCTCGATTTCCTACGCCGTCGATGAAGATGAGGAGGAGGCCGAAAGCCAACTCCGTGATCAACTAGCCGCTGCGAAAAAGCCTGACGGTTCTCCGCTTTTCGGAACCTTCACCGTCCTCTCACTGCTCATTTTCTACATCTATGCCCTGCAATGTCTCCCCACGACCGCAGTGGTGAAACGTGAGACCAATTCGTGGAAATGGGCCCTCGGTCAGCTCGGTGGGATGACCCTCTTCGCCTATCTGGCAGCCCTGGTGGTCTACCAGCTTGGAACCTTCTTAAGATGATGGATTGGCAAACTCCTGTAGCTCTCGGCGTCGTTCTCCTTGCCTTGATTCTCCTGATCAAATCCTCCCGCAAAAAGAAGTCCTGTGGTCGTGATTGCTCCTGTGCGCCCACGCGGAGGTAATGAATCGTTTGCGCGGATGTGAATCCGTGATTCACTTCTTCCGTGAAATTGTTCTTCCTGCCCCTTCTCGCGCTGCTGACCGCATGTTCAACCGCTGACGAGGCCAAGCCCACTTATAAATCTGAAGCGCCTCTGCCAAAAGGCTGGCCTACGCCTGGGCCTTACAACGAAGTCGCACTCAAAGAATACCCTGCCTACCGCGCAGCTTTCACCACTGGGAATCGTTCGAATGGTAATTTCTGGACGCTTTTTCGGCACATTCAGAAAAAAGAGATCCCCATGACCGCGCCCGTCGAAATGAAGATGGACGAAAAAGAAGGTGAAATGAAAATGGTCTCGATGGGCTTCCTCTACCAAGACACTACCGTCGGCCAGAAAGGCAAAGATGGTGAATCTATCGAAGTCCGCGATGTCCCGAAGGCTAAGGTGCTTAGCTATACCTGGATGGGACCTCGGAATGATGAAACCGTAAAAACTGCGAAAGAAGCGCTCGAAAAAGCCCTTGCTGAAAAGAAGCTCAAAGCCACCGGTTTCCGTGCTCTCGGTTACAATGGCCCAATGACCCCGCGCAAAAAGCAGACCCACGAACTGCAAGCTTTGCTCAAGTAAACTGAATGGTTGGCGGGGCGGCGGCGTATTTCGGGCCAGCGGTGGAAAGCAGTCGGCTTACGAGTCTGGGAGACTCTCTTAGAAGTCTTCGAGGGGCGAGGTTCTCAATGTGCGCTGGCTTTACGGCGTTTTCAGAATCTTAACGTTCTACGATGACCGGCCAGCCGGGATAGGGCTTGGCATCCTCTCCTTCAAGCTGGGGGCCGGAGGTATAGGGCCAGTTCGCGAGAGAGACATTTCCAGTATTTGGATCGTAAGTGGTGATGGCGTAACCGACCGCGCGGTCGAAGAGGCGTGCAGGCTCGCGGTCGATATCCCATGGGTTCGCGACCGCGTGGAGGGTGAATTTATTGCCAAAGCCATCTTCAAAGCCACCGAGGTTGCGTGGCCATTCAGGCTTTGGATTCACCGGAGCGGCGGACGGCATCCAGCGACGTGGCCAGACGTTTGCGATGGCAGGAGAAGCAATCCACCACGACCCGTCATCGTATCCCTCAATGCCATACTGTCCAGTCGTGCCGAGGTGTTGGTCACCGACGATGTGAATGGCATTCGCTTTTTTCAGCAGCTTAAGCGCGACCTTTTGTTGATCCTGCGGCCAGCCATTGGTGTCGAAGTCTGGCTTCGGTTCATCATTCGGAGCATACTCGCCTTCTTTATACACGGGGAGGTTTGGGACATGCTTATCGTGGTGGATGTCCTTTGGGAGGGTCTGCGGAGCGAGGAAGGGGGACTGGGAAATGACGACTTTAAAGAGGCTGCGTTGCTCAGCCCATTTTTCGAGGAAGGCTTCTTGTTGTGGCCCGAGAAGCTCCGCGCCTTCGACTCGGGCATCGGTCTTGGCATTCCATTTGAGGTTTTGTGGCCAGCCGTTCGTAATTTGCGCGTCTGGGAGAAGAGACTGTGGAGCTGACTTGAATTGGCGGTCCGCGATGATCGCGAAGTCGAGATTGCCATACTTCCATGACGTGAAGTAAGTGGTGATCCCAGATTCACAGACAAATTGATCCTTGGGAATCGGGAGATTCCCACACTGGGTGCGGTGGACCATGTTGACAAATTCCACCGACATTTTATAGCCGCCGGAATCTTGTTTTCCATCGGTGCCTTGAGCTGTCATGTCGGCTGCTTTTCCCGCCGCTCCCCAGATGTTTCCGTGCATGACATCGTGGTCATCTGGGATGGTGATGGATGGAGTGGAGGCGAGGAGGTCGCGCCAAGTCCACCCGTGCATCGCGTATTTTCTCAAGTAGCAAAGGTTCGCGCGAAGGGACGGTGACTGGCTGATGATGTGTCCGTAGCCACCGATGCCTTCGTAAATTTGATCGCCATGAAAAGTGATCACGTCAGGCTGGTGCGCACGGACATTTGCTTCGAGCGGAGCGTGGGGGAAGCCGGTGGAGTCGTTACAAGAAAGCGAGGCCACGACGAGAGGCTCGAATTCATCGGGGATGGCCTGAATCGTGCCGGTGTATTCGGCGGCTTCTTCCCCGTTGAGAAGGCGGACCTTGTAGGGGTGAGCCATGTTTTTTCTGCTAAGGGGGATTTCAAAGTAAGCCGTATAGGAAATGGGATCGATAAAACCCTCGAAGGATTGATCCGCAATATCGAGGATCAGGCGGGGTTTTATCGCCTCCGAGTTACTGGGAATAATAGGCCCAAGTTGAGCGAGAAGACGAAGCGTTTTAGTCTCATCAAGCGTGTGCGTGGTCCATAAAATGGGACCGAATTTTCGCTCGGGTTTGGCTTTCACGGCAGGGCCGGAGAGTGACCAGTTCGAAAACCGGAAACGGAAGTCACCGCCGCCGCGTTGATTGTGAGGAAGGAGGCGTTCACCGGCTTTAAACTTCCCAGCACCAAACCCTGGGCCGCGATAAGAGGTGGGAGGTCGCTCTTTTGAGGTCTCAATTTTCTGAGCAGGATTTGAAGATGCGGTAATGGCGAGGAGGCCATCGATCCAAGAGGGATGAACGTTGCTCTGAGTGACTTTCCCTAAGAGCTGAGCACCGCGACCGGCAGTGAGGCTGATGGAGTAGGTCCCATTTTCTGAACGCTCACCCATGAGGCGCAGATTGATAGGCTGATCCGTAAAGGGGATTGGGGTGGCTCCTTGTTCAGGGCTACCGATGAAGAGTCTCCCGTCGTGATTGAGCCCAAGTGGAAGGCCCACTCCGTAGATCGCGCTTTCGCGGAAATCTTTCTGAGCGCCGAGGATTCCAAGTTGGAAACCGACGTATCCTTTGCCCTTAAGCTGCTGGGAAAGCTTGGTGATCTCGACGGTGCTTGAGAAACGAGCAGCCGAGGAATCGAGCTCAGCCGTGAGGCAGACCACGTTTCGATTTCCACCTGAGTGAGTATTTTCAATCTGACCATCATTGAGCTGCCAATCTTCCATCGGGTTGGCCCAGAGATCGCCACTGAGGAAAGGCCGCGTCGTGTTTTTCAGGAGAGATGGGGTGACGGTATCAGCGGAAAGGAGGCCGCAGCAGAGAAGGATGAAAGTCGGAATGCGCATCGCCATTAAAAATAGCGATTTTCCTCCCAGTTTCTACGATTCTTTTTCGTCAGTCGCCCCTGATCGCCTTCCCTCCGGCGAGTCCGGCTCTCACGGTGCGCCAGCCGGCGTCGCTCCGCCTCGGCCAAAACCTCGGCAGGGGTGTGATCCTTGATGGCTTCCGCAGCGAGGCTCCCCTTCACGCGCTGTTCGAGAAGAGCCACGATTTCAACGGTGCGCTTGTGATAGCCGTCGAGAGAGGGAACCTCCAAAATATCTCCCACTTTCAATGCGCTAGAAGCTTTGAGGTTCTTACCATCGCGCTTCACCTTCCCGGCCGCGCAATCCTGCGCAGCAAGCGAGCGGGTTTTGTAAAGGCGAACAGCCCAGAGCCATTTGTCAGTGCGCATGATAATTTGAATCTCAGGTGAATATGATGAACAGGATAGCCGAATTTGTGGAGCAAGGATTTTTGAAATTACAACACAGAGACAAGTGGTATGGGAACGTGATTGAGTTAATGAAATTAAGTAGTAAAATTATATTAAATGTTAAATCAAGACCGGTAATTATTTATGAAACTAACCTAAAGCAATTTAATTAGTTGTATTTCAGCACTTTAACCTCTTAATGAGAGAGGTTTAATATCGATTTTTCTTAAATGATTATTCTAACAAAAAATACTAGACGGATCGTTTTCAGGTGTTTGATCTTGATACATGAAAAAGAATTACCTGATTCATCTGATAAACTTTTTTATGTTGGGAATGGCTATGGCTGTGATGATCAGCGTTTCAATGTTTCGCTTGGGGGAGCGCTGGCGGACAAAGAATTCACTCGTTGAAGTGACCATCTCTGAAACGGTAGAAGATCGAAATGCGAGAGTAGCACTCAATACAGCTTCAGCAGTCGATCGTGATGGGGATGGAATGTCTGATGACTGGGAAATCCTACATGGAATGAACCCCGTAGATGATTCTGATCGACTCAGTGATTTTGATCGAGACGGGGTCTTGGCATTTCAAGAATACGATGTTGGGACAAATCCCAACGGAGAATGGAGTCTGGAGCTTCTTGATTTGAGTGAATATGGAACGCTTTCTGGCCTCAGTGATTTTAATACTCATAAAGTGGAGTTAGCTGATTCAGGAGTGCTGCTTGTGACTGGATCAGGTCAGGATTCAGACGGTGTTTACCGAACACAAGCATGGGTGAAATTTGATGAGGAACTCTCTTATCGCATTCCGATCCCTCCTGTTTCAGTCAACCCGTATAGTTTTCGCGTAAATGATTACGGACAAGTGGTCTTTCATTCTGGTGCTTCGGTCTATTTCTGGGCTCCCGGAATGAAGGTATCGGAATTGGTTCCGCATCAAGTGGATGTCCCTTCTGAGGCATCCTCTTATTTGTCAGATTTTAATAATCTTGGGGAGTTTCTCATGCAAGTTGTTGATTTTTCAAATTATGGAAACTCTTATAGTTCTTACAGCTACTCTTATGTTGTTAGTATAGATGGAACAGTAGTAGTTGAAACTGATGATAATGGTTTCGGCTATGGTCTGAATTCGATTACGGGAATCAATAATTACGGTGAGGTGATTGGGGTCTATGTTGATCCGGATCTCCTAGGACGGAATAGAACATTTGCGTATTTAGGTTTAGGGAGCTTTAATTTTATTACGAATTTTTCAACAGACTTTCCTGAATATGAAAATTACCAATCGGTCAATCAATCGGTAAGCAAAATGAATGATTTTGGAGTTTTTTACGGAAATTATTACGCCTGGGACCCCGACGAAGATTCAGAAAGTGGAAGTTATTATTTTGACGGAAACTATAATAAAATAAGTTATAAAGAAGAGACTAGGCAATATTTTTTAGGATTGAGTGACGATCGCGAATTTCTTCTCAAAGGCTATACGCCGGGTCAAGGCTGGGAGCACAGAGTTCTGGTTGACGATATTCAAGTTGAGCTCGGGAAGTTGTCTAAAGAACTTACGAAAGAATATCAGCCGACTGCATCGATGAATGGCGCTGGGGTGATCGTTGGTTGGAAAAAAATACACCCTGACGGCAATGAATATTCTCGATATATCTTAAGAAAGACGCAGGACGATGATCAAGATGGGATGTCCAATGACTGGGAAAATTTTTATGGGTTTGATCAACATGACGCTTCTGATGCTTTTGCCGATGAGGATGGGGACGGCCTCTCGAATTTAGCTGAATACCATCTGAAAAAGAATCCTCTCATAGAAGAATTGAGTTCTCCTGATGGGGGAACTTCCATTGACCAGCGGCCCGGAATTGATACTGACGGAGATGGGATGCCCAATGTGTGGGAGATTAGGTATTCTTTGGACTACCTCGATCCAGCCGATGCCGCTTTGGATTATGATCGAGACGGATACACCAATCTCCAGGAGTTTGAACTGGATACCACTCCGATTGGACCTCCTTCATTCGTGGTTCAAGACGTTCAAAATCCTAATGACGGATCAATGTATACCCGTTTGTTTGATGATCTTGGAGGGGTGATTTCTGTCAGTCATTCAGCCAGTAATTACGAAGTGATACGCCAGTTTTCAAACGAAGGGGTAGAGCAGACTCAAAGGTTCGAAAGCGCGGCCTATCCGAGTTTGTTTGCTTCATCAGCGACAGGCGTATTTGTCGGAGCCTCGTACCCAGAGAATACTCGACTCCCTACCATTTGGAGCATGATCCATGATGTTCCGATAAGCTACCCAACTCCCTCAGGTCGACATGGTTATTTTGGAGATGTTTCACTAAATGGGAGGTATAGTGTTGCGGTATATAATCAATTAAACTCTAGAAATTGGATGGCGCGCCTAGAAGGCGGAAAGCTGGTGGCGTGTGAGATTTTGGGAGGAGATCGAGTATTTGGTGTCCCAGCGATCAATAATCAAGGTGACATTATTGCTGCAGTGAGATTTGACGATGGGAAATACGACATCGCAGTTTGGGAAAATGGGGAAGAAGATGGAGTGAGGTTTGGAGCAAATACCTATTTAAGCACGCCCCAGATTTCTAAAAATGGTAATCTTTTGGCGGCCTGGGTCTCTAAGATAGATGCCATCGAGAAGCTCCAGATTTTGAGCGGTTCGGAGGTCGTTAGTGTAGATTTACCGCTTGGGAAATCATTTAGATTAACCGCTCTCAATCAAAACTTTGGAGTGGGGAATTTTTATCAGCCGCATGCTGATGGGCGGATGAGGCAGCGAGCATTTCTTCTTGAGAATACTGCAGATGACGGATGGGTGTTCTCTGAATTGCCGACTCCAGTAGATGAGCAAAGCACGGCACTGGATTGTAACGAAAATGGGGAAATTATCGGTTCAATTTGGAAGTCGAATGATCGTAAGCAAACCCTCTGGAGAAAAGGTTTCCAGCGTTTCAATCTCGAAGATGTCTGTAATATTGAATACCGCGATCTGGAGTTCACCCAAGCTTTCGCCATCTCTAATACAGGTGATATTGCGATGCGAGGCAGGGTAAAAGGCGAAGATGCCGCGTTTGTTTTGAGGGTTAATTTTGATGTGGATGGCGATTTTCTTCCTGATGAATGGGAGATTAGAAACGGCTACAACCCACTTTCGGCTCATGATGGGAACGATGATCGGGATCATGATGGACTGTCCACTCTCATTGAATATCGCATCGGCTCTTCTCCGAGTGATTCAGATACCGATGGGGATGGTATGCCTGATGGGTGGGAATCTGATTGGGGTTTGGATCCCCTAGAGGCGCTGGATGCATTTTCTGATCCTGATAAAGATAAGGTCCCCAACCTCACCGAATTCAATCTGGGGACATCTCCGACAGGGTTGTATCACCTCTCGGATTTTGCTCTCTCGAGCGAATACGAGGGCTATCAATTTAAAATTGTAGATCAGAGAACTCTCCCGGCAGGTGTCGCTGGAGCTACCTCTGATGATCAGCAGGTTCTTATCCATGCTTCAAATGGTGGTTCACACAAGGCCTTGCTTTATTCCCTATCGGACCAAATTCTCATCGCAGAATATTCTGCTATTAGGGAAGATGATCCCTTAAACTTCACCCCGTTTTGTTTTTTAGACAATGGTGATGTCATTGGTGGGCAGCGGTCATATGGAGGATCAGATGTCTATGAATGGCGTCCTGGAACAGGCGGAGGAGACCAGATCTTAAGTCCGCTGAATGTCACTAGTAACCCAGATCGTCCGAGTGTTCGCTTGGTTTCGGTGTCCCCCGACGGAACAAAAATCTTGGTTTGGAGGACTCGGGACCCAAGTGAAAATTTGCCGAGTGGCGGGGTTTCTGGTTATGATGTTCTAAACATCAGTAGTGGCACCGCGCTTTTTGAAAGTAGCGTTATGCATCAACACGGCTACTCAGATGAATTTGAGGCTTCTTACTATTTCTATCCCTCTGCAATTACCAATTTAGGATTAATAGTGGGTTCTTACCATTTATGGGGTAATGGGCATGAACAAACCGCGAGAGTGTCATTGTATTCAACGGCGACTCATTATCACCAGTTGATAAGCGTTCCGAATCAGTCCGATTACGACATGAGTGGTGGTTGGTATTGGCTTAATGCAAGTAATCGCATCGGCAACGATGACCAATTTTATCTGACTAAAAATGCAGAGCCTACTTCGGGTGGTGCAATACAGGAAGATTTCTTGATCGATGTGGCCACCCATTCTGCGATCCCTTTAAAATCTTCACTCAAGCATTCACCTAAGATGATCGGGTATGATCTTAGTAAGCGGGGAGCGCGGATAATCTCTAAGAATAACACCGATGCGTATCTTGTTGATCTGAGCGGGCGTGTTGCGATGTCAGGGCTGCGGCTTGTTCCTTCATCAGGAGATACCTCTCAATCGGTGCGCTTGAGCGAGAAGATGTCAGGGCAGTTCATGGAAACTGCGACTTTTGGGGGTGATGATCAAATCTTCGGGGTTGCTGAGGTTGATGGTGTTCGTTCAATCTGGACTTTGAATAAAGCCGATGATCTAAACGATAATGGTGTTCCTGAAGATTGGGAGCGGATGGCTGCGCTGCTCCGGGGGATTCCGCTTCATGAAATTAGAGCGATTGGAGGCGATGTTCTTCGAAAGCAATGGTTAACAGGGAATGTTACCGGGAACAAAAACTCTCAACCAGATTCTTCTCAAGCGCTCCTTGATCGAGATCGAGATGGTGTTCCAGATATCGCAGATGCTCATCCACTTGATAAGGTGATCAATTGGGAGAAGGGAACGAGGCCCCGCTTTCTCGTTCACAAAGTAGGTCTCATATCTGATGGGTCACTTAATGATGACCTAACTTTGAATACTGAAAGATCTGCATTTGGGGTAGACAGCAGTCACCGTTTTTTAATGAATAGTAAGGGGGATGTTTTTTATGATGAATATGGTAAAAATTACGATAAGAGGGGACGCTATCGTCGTAAAAAATTAAAGGGAGGCGATCTGGGTTATCAATTTCCTCCTGATTCGGTGCCTTTAGTTCGGTTCGGACAAGGTGATGGATATGATCATATTCCTTTCGCCTATGGGGGGCTGCTTACTCAAACTGCAGTAAATTCCGGAGATAGTCTTTACACCTTGTTGTCTAAATTTGAAGAAGACGAAGGTGGTGTGACTCAAGTCAAACAATTTCTTTTAGTCCCAAC
>JBDNAW010000086.1:0-7007 GCA_039768255.1 Akkermansiaceae bacterium
CCCTCACCCTCTTCGCCTTTAACTTCCTTGGAGATGGCTTGCGTGACGCGCTCGATCCGAAGTCCTCGAAGGACTAGACTTGGTTTGAAAAAACATCTTCGCCTTCGCTTTTGGCGACCACCAGAGCCGCACAGCTGTCACCGAAAACGTTGACGGCGGTTCTGGCCATATCGAGAAGTCGGTCAACTGCGAAAAGAGCCACCACGGCCTGCTCGGCATTGGGAATGTTCGCATTTTTGAGGATAATCAAAATCGCGACTAAAGATGCTGATGGAATCCCTGCCACGCCCACGCTCGTGAGAAGCGCTGCAAACACGACACCAAATTGCATCGCAAAATCCATCTGTATTCCCATCACCTGAGCGACGAAGATTACCGCGACGCATTCGTAAAGCGCGGTGCCATCCATATTCACGGTGGCGCCGAGTGGCAGCGTAAAACTAGCCGTCTTTTTGGAGACTCCAGCGTTCTCCTGAATACAACGCATTGTGACTGGAAGAGTCGCAGATGAAGAAGCTGTGGAAAACGCGGTTAAAAGCGCAGTGCGCATCGCTCGGAAGTGCAGCAGCGGATTCACCTTCACGAAAATGCGAATCACCAGTGGCATAATAACAAAGAGATGAACCCCCAGCGCTAGCAAGACTGTGCAAAAATACTTGAAGAGGTTCCCGTAGAGCTCTCCTCCCGTTTTCATCACCACAGGAACGAGGAGTCCAAAGACCCCGATTGGAGCCAGCTTCATAATCGTCTTGGTCATCACGATCATCGCATCATTGAAGGTCACAAAAAAATCAGTCATCCCTTGCGCTCGCTCACGAGTCAGACGGGTCAGCGCGATTGCGAAACAAATACTGAAAAAAATCAGACCCAGCATTTGCCCTTCAGCTGCTGCGCTCACTACATTTGTAGGAATCATTCGAAGGAAAAAATCCCCCATCTGCCTCCAAGCGCTTGACTGCTCTTCGGCTTTCTCGACTGCTCCTGTGACTGTTTCAGTCGCTTTTTGGTCAGGCTCGTGACTATCAAAAGCCTCTTTAATCACCGTATTCGGCTCGCCATTCACCAGCCCTGGCTCGAGTAAGTTCACCAAAATCAGCCCAAGGCAGATCGCGAGAAAACTCGACATGCCATAGAACCCAGTGGTCTTCCCGAGCATCTTCCCGAAACCCTTCACCCCATGAAGGCTCGCGATTCCTGCAATCACCGAGGAAATGACTAACGGGATAATGATCATCTTTAACAACCCCATGAAAAGCTTTCCTAAGAAGGTGCAGAACGCGACCACTCCGGTCACAATCCCGTGATCTGCAGGGAAAAATTCACGAAAAACGAATCCTAGAATGGTGGCTGCGATGAGAGAAATGAGAATTTGCCAATGGGCAGCGATCTTCATAAGGCCGAGCATATTGCCAAAGAGGTCAAAAAGGCGAACTGAAACGTTTGGCTTGCGCCTCGGAACACGCTATCATTTTTTGCCTTGGAAATACGGTCGCTCATTAAACGCTTCTTACCCGCAATCGTGTTTACGATTCTCGGGGGTGGCTTGGCGGCGTTTCTCGCACCGATGGAAAGGGCTGCGGTCGAGGATCACTTGCTCGGATTTCCGGATGCCGACTCCTTCGCTCACGAGCTCCGGCCACTCGTTCTCACCGCGATTTGCTTCCTTCCCGCACTCGGAGCCCTCTACTACGCGCTCGTCCGAGCACTGGATCGTTACCTCATTCGCCAGTTTTTCGCATCTTTTCTCCTCTGCTTCCTCACCCTCTACGCCATTTGGACCCTCCTCGATCTCACCGATAACATGGGTGATTTCAAAAACAGCGGAAACGCCGGAGCTCTCATGACCCGCTACTATGGCATGCTCTTTCCGCTCGTCTTTGTAGAACTCGCACCATTCGCGCTCCTTCTAGGATTGCTTTACGCATTAGGCCAGCTTTCTCGAAGTCAGGAGATTGTCTCCATGATTCAAACCGGCCGAGGCGTCGTCCGTCTGATCTTCCCGCTCGCCGTAGTGGGCTTCGTGGCAAGCCTGCTTTGTCTGGGCTTTAACTACCAGTGGGCTCCATGGGCTGATGGCTACAAAGAATCCCT
Source organism: Akkermansiaceae bacterium (assembly GCA_039768255.1). Classification (GTDB taxonomy): domain Bacteria; phylum Verrucomicrobiota; class Verrucomicrobiia; order Verrucomicrobiales; family Akkermansiaceae; genus SW10. The sequence goes on from JBDNAW010000086.1 coordinate 2,092, forward strand.
CATCGAACAAGCGCGTGAAGGATCCACCAGTCAGGCACGAAACGTCGTTTACTTTCACAAACCGGGAAAGCGAATCTGGTTCGTGGGGAGTTTCCCCTATCATTTTAATAAAGGCGAACCGCTTCAGAATGTCATCGTTCACAGCTTCGATGAAAATGGGAGGCCGCACATGCGTCTCCAAGCCGCAGAGGCTCGCTGGGATGAAGAAACCCGAGGTTGGAAATTTAACAACGTCGAGCTCCTTCACCTTGACCGCCGCATCGGCCCCGATGGCCCTCTAATGCCTGAGTATGAACTTCCCGAAGGTGAAGTCGCATTCAACGATTGGAACGAACTCCCTTGGAAAATTATCAAACCAGGCCTCCCTGCCGAAAACCTTGGCATCCCCGATCTCTACAGCTGGCTCCGTCTCAATGAAAACGAAGAATGGGTGAACAAGCGTCGCTTCCTCACTCAGTGGCACTATCGCTGGGCTCAGCCAGGCATCTGTCTCGCGCTTGTGCTTCTGGCAGCGCCTTTAGGAATCGTCTTCAGCCGTCGTGGCGCTGCCGGAGGAGTCGCCCTCGCCATCTTCCTTAGCGCAGGAATGATGTTTACCTCGACGGTCTTTCTATCCCTGGGCGAAGCAGGCCATATCTCGCCGATCTGGGCCGCGTGGGGAACAAATATCTTAGCAATCGTTCTTGCGCTCGTTTTGATTCAACGCCGCTTAGTAGGACGCCCCATTTACCAATCGTTAAAGAAACTCCTTCCTTTCTAAAAAACGATCTCTAAAGGAAACGCCAACCGCATTCTTAAACAGCAGCATGAAAGAGCCATGGAGCATTAAAACCCGGTCACGTGAGTGCTCCGGATCTGAAAAAACCTTCGACGATGGCGAGACCATCCACGCCGCCCTTTTTCCCGATCCAGAATCTTCTGGTTACATACGAAAAGACTTCTGTGAAGAAGCCTGGAACGCGCGCAGCGATGATGCAGCGGTTCCATTTTCTCACTGGAAAACAACTTACGAAGCCCCCGTCACGGTGGAAAAAGCTGAGGACGTGGTTCAGGAAGATCCCGAGAGCTTGCTTCACCGTCTCGTCGAAGAAGAGGAAGAACATACCGAAAATGCCCGCTACATCCTCGCGGTTATGTTGGAGCGTCAAAAGCTTCTTCGTGAGACCGACACTCAACAGCTCCCATCTGGGATCCTCCGCGTTTATGAGCACCGTAAGACAGGAGATGTCTTTATCATTAAAGACCCGCAAATCGCGCTCGCTGATGTCGAAAAGGTGCAGGATGAAATCCGTGAACTCCTCGATCCCCAGCCGGAGCCAGAACCAGAAGAGCTAGAAGAGGCTGCAGAAGAAAACATCAAGGAACCCGAAACTCCAGCTCAAGAAAATTTAGAGGTCGAAGAAAACGGCGAAACGCCAAAAATCGAGCCTTCCAAAGGTGACCAAGAAACAGAAGCCCGCCCCGCTGTTTCCGAAGAAGAAGAGTAATCATGCTTGAGTGGTTCCAGAATCAATTCCCGATCTATCTTGCCCCTATGGCTGGAGTCACGGATGTCACGTTCCGTACACTCTGTAAGGAACTTGGGGCCGATGCTATGGTGACGGAATTTGTCTCCGCCGAGGGAATTCTCCAAGCCGATCACCGGACACGCCGTTACACCACTTTTACTGATGAACAGCGCCCGCTTGGCATCCAGCTTTTCGGAGCAGATGGCACCCGCATGGGAGAGGCTGCTAAAAAAATCATCGATTGGAAGAAGCCGGACTTCATCGACCTCAACTTCGGGTGCCCTGTCAATAAGGTCGTCTCAAAAAATGGAGGTTCTTCACTCCTTCGTGACTGCCCGCTCCTCGCAGACACCGCGGAAAAAATTGTCGCAGCAATTGGCGATCAAGTTCCAGTCACTGGAAAAATCCGCGTCGGCTGGGATGATCAATCCATCAATGGCCCTGAAGTTTGTAGAATCCTTGAGGACTGTGGTATTCAATCCGTTTCCGTCCATGGCCGCACTCGCGCACAGGGTTATCGTGGCGAAGCAAATTGGGAGATCATCGATGAGTGCGCTCAAAGCGTGAAAATTCCTGTCATCGGAAATGGCGATGTCGACTCAGCCGAGATCCTTAAAAACCGGAAAGAATCGACCGCAATTTCCGGAATTATGATCGGGCGTGCCGCAATGCAATATCCCTGGATTTTCAAAGAAGCCAAATCCTACCTGTCTACTGGTGAAATTCCCGCACCTCCTTCTGTCGAAGAACGATGGAGCTTTGTGATTCGCCATTGTCAACTCGCAGTGGAGTCAGATCGTTACGGTGATGAGCGCCATACCTTGATGGCGATGAGATCCCGACTCATGACCTATTGCAAAGGCTTTCCCGGCGCGAAACCCCTCCGCCAGCAGCTTTCTCAAGTAAAATCGGTCGCAGAAGTCGAGGACATCGCAGCGAACTCACTTGATCGATTAGATAAAGTTGATTGTAAATAACTTTGAAGTAATCACAAATTTGCGGTATTCTCATCCTTGGAATGAAGCATTTACTTCTCAGCAGCCTTTTCTTGCTCATCTCTCTGCCCTCAAAAGCAGTATCAAACGATAGCCGCCGAATTGATCAATTAGAACGTGAAGTAAGCCAGCTACGTCAGCAAATAACCCATCTGAGAGACCAAATTAAGCGTCTCGGCGGAATAACCGCAGCGAGTCATTCAACGCATTCCAACTCTCATTTTAGCTCTTACATCATATGTAAAGGTGATACTCTCTGGAGTATCGCTCGTCAGCAAGGAACGAGTATTTCACACCTTGAATCACTCAATCCTAGCCTGAATCCTAGAAGGATGCCTATCGGCCAAACCATTCGTATCCCCAGCCATTCTTCGTCCTCTTCCCAAAGACAAGTCACCTCTTCATCATCTCGCAGCTCTGAACAATACACTATTAAAAAAGGTGATACCCTCGGAGAGATCGCAGGACGGCTCAGAATTCGCTTAACCGAGCTCACCCGTGCCAATCCAGGTATCGATCCTCGCCGATTACATATCGGAAAGCGCATCAATATTCCCAATAGAGCTCATCCTAAAGCGCCTGTTATCGCCGAAAAGCAGACCACTCCCGCACTGCAAGGAACAGAACCAACAATCCCCCCGCGGATTTCCACGCCAGCAACCTCCCCAGAGTCCCCACAACTCATTGTCGTGAGTGAAAACCGCCGACTTGATGAGATTGCTCGCTTTTATAACACAGATGTGGCCACCATTAATGAGCTGAATCAGGTCATCCTCAGCCCTGCACAAATCATTAAAACTGGCTCACAAATATATGTGCCAAAGCAGTAGCTTGCAAAAAGCTCATATTTTTCTAAAACTCTCCTCACATATGGAATCACATGAGGTCTTCAAAGATGCATTTAAGAAGTGCAGCCCTAAGGAAATTGCCGCTGAACTCGGTGTTTCACTTTCTCTAGTCTACAAGTGGGCGCAGGAACAATCCGCCAACGGAAGTGGCTCGCGCAATCCTCTTGACCGTCTTCTTGAGATCATTCGCCTCACTGATGAACCTCGTTTAATCGAGTGGCTCTGCGAAAAAAGTGACGGCTACTTTGTCCGAAATCCAGAAAGCAATTGCAATCAAGGTCTCGAAGTCCTTCCTGCAACCAATGAAATCATCTCCCAATTCGGCGGCCTTCTCACTCGGATTTCTCAAGCGGCCCTTGATCAATCAATCACCCCAAATGAAGCAGAAGACATTCGCCATCAGTGGGATAAATTGAAGTGCTATGGTGAAGGATTCGTCCGTTGCTGTGAGGAAGGTAATTTCGAAAAAATGGTCGAAGAAGAAAAAACAGCCGAGGAACCTCGAAAGACTCTTTATTAGAACGTTTGCCCCCGCGCAGTGATGACGATATAGCTCTCGCGATGTCCGCGCCCACCAGCCCTGTCCGCACCCGCTTTGCTCCCTCGCCTACTGGTTACCTCCATGTCGGCGGTGCCCGCACCGCTTTATTTAACTGGCTCTTCGCCAAAAAGCACGGCGGTACCTTTGTGCTTCGTATCGAAGACACCGATACCGCACGTAATACCGAAGAAGCACGTGCCGCGATCTTCGAAGGAATGGAATGGCTCGGTCTCGATTGGGAAGGCCCCGGGAACGAAGGTAATTACGGACCCTACTACCAGAGCGAGCGCACCGCGATCTACGAGCAGTATTTTCAAAAGCTCCTCGCCGCTGATCGCCTCTATGAAGATGATGGCGCATGGCGCTTTCGTTTCGAACGAAAGCCCATCACCATGAATGATCTCGTCTGCGGAGAGGTGACCATCGACTACCGTAATGAGGAAAACACGCCCGACATGGTCGTTCGCCGCTCAGATGGAAGCTTCGTCTTCCATTTCGTCAACGTGATCGATGATCTCACCATGGGCATCAACTACGTCATTCGTGGTGAAGATCATCTCATGAACACCCCCAAGCACCTACAACTCTTCGCAGCCCTTGGAGAAACTCCTCCCGCCTACGCCCACATCCCACTCATTCTGAATGGCGATGGTTCGAAGATGTCGAAGCGCGACGAGGGGGCCGCGCTCGGAGACTATCCCAAGAAGGGCTTCCTTTCCGATGCCGTAAATAATTTCCTCGCCCTGCTCGGCTGGTCACCCAAGGACGATGGCGAAATTTTTTCCCTCGCTGCTCTCATCGAGAAATTCAGCCTCGAGGCGGTAAACCGATCCCCAGCCCGCTTCGATCCTGAAAAATGCACTTGGCTTAATCAGCAACACCTTCTTGGAATGAGCGCAGAAGACTTTGTCGCTACTGCGCGCCTCCTCGTTGATAAGACCGTCACCACGGAAATGCTCACCTCAATTCAAGAAAAGGTCTCTCTCCTTACCGAAATTCCTGAGGCCGTTTCCTTCTTCATCGA
>JBDNAW010000087.1:0-4200 GCA_039768255.1 Akkermansiaceae bacterium
TCACGAAGACGGAATCCGGCACTTGAGGCTGTTCAATGTTTCCCAAGTTGATCACCTCCAATACGGGCAAAGTATTCCCGAGCCTTCTGTCGCAGGACTACTGCTTCTTTCGCTCCTAGGATTGTGGAAGCGAAAGAGAGCAAGCCCGCTGGGGAGATGCGAACCGTGCGACAGCCTTCAGCCCTACTGAGTGGACAGCTGCGGCTGAGGATCACCGTGATGACTTTATCCAGAATCGACGTGACATCTTCCTCAATCAGTTGCGTGCCCGTGGACTTGCAAATCCTGCCCCGTAGATTGATGAGAAATTCTGTGTTTAAAAAAGCGGCTCTCATTTTCCCTCTCTGCGGAATAGGTGAAGCCGCCACTTTGTTTGGCCCTTCGCTCTATTTCAGCGAACTGGATAGTCCTTGGTTTTCTGGTATTGTCGATAACACTGGAGAGGGAATCTTTCTTGAGAATTTTGAAGATGATTTTTCAGAACCGTGGTTGTTAGATGGGCTGCAAACATCGCAAGTGCGGAAACGATTCGCGTTAAAGGATATCCCTCGCTCTGATGATTTAGTAACGCGGACTCGCTCTATTTTTGATGTATTCGAGTGACTGGAGAAAAGTGATGCTCGCTTTGACTGTTTTTTCGTAAGCCTTGGCATCTTTGCGTTTGTTAAAGAATCCGTGTTTGGAGCCTTTAAAAGCGATGAGTTCACATCGGTTTCCGGCTTTCTTCATGAGGTCGGTGAAGCGCTCAGCATTTTCAAAAGCAACAGTGGTGTCGCGAGTTCCATGGAAAATGATGGTGGGGGGAAGATCTTTGCGAATGTGATGGCAGGGGGAGATTGTTGTTTGTTGCTCTTCGCTGAAGCGGGCAGATCCGAAGCCTGTTTTAGAAGTGTCGAGGACGGGGTTGAAAAGGATCATGGCATTAGGCTCGGAGCTGGTTTTGAGATCTTCACCTGCTTCCTCGGTTCCTTTAATCGTTCCTGTGCAAGCGGCGACGTGTCCACCTGCTGATCCGCCCGAGGCGACGATTCGATGAGGATCGATGCCGAGATTGGCAGCGTTTTCACGAACCCAGCGAATGGCGGACTTACCATCTTTGACGCATTCAAAAGGAGTGGTCTTGTGGCGGCTGCGGACTCGATAGTTTGCGGAGAATGCGACCATGCCCTGATCTGCGAGAGCGCGTGCTTGATCATAGAACTGCGAGGGGCTCCCGCCATTCCAACCTCCGCCGAAGAAAAAGACAATGGCGGGACGGGTATCGCTTTTTTTCAGGTCGTTTGGCTCAAAGACATCGAGTTTTAAGGTGATGTTACCGATTTTTTTATAAACGACACTTCGGTCGGGCTTGAGTTCAGCGAAGCAGCAGTTGAGGGAAGCCGTGAAAAGGGTAAAGATTGTAAGAGCGAGTGATGCGTGGGACATGTTGCAGGAGGGTAGGATTCTCGTCATAAAACATGGCAATTATCGTTGTTTATACAGAAAAAAGGAAATTTTTAGAAGTGTGAGAGGAATTTAGAGTTAGAAATACACGCTGATGATCGTATTCACTTTGATGGATTTCTCTGTGAGCAAGCGATGGCTAAAGGCTTATTGGGCGCTTATTCTCTCTGCTTCATTGCAGGGGGCAGAGGTGGACTTCAAAAAAAAAATCGAACCGATCTTTAAAGAAAACTGCATTAAATGCCATGGTGAGGAAAAGCAGAAGTCTGCTCTGAGGCTGGATCGCCGAGCAGATATGCTTAAAGGTGGGGATTCCGGTTTGGCGACTCTTGTTCCGGGGCACGCTCAGAAGAGTTATCTCATTGAGGTCATTTCTGATCACGACTCTGACATGCTCATGCCTCCAAAGGGTGATCCTTTACCTGAGGCGCAAGTGGTGCTCCTCACGAAGTGGGTTGACGAAGGCGCAAATTGGCCGGGGCAGATGGATGCAAAGATCGAAGAAGAGTCGACGGATCACTGGTCGTTTCAGCCAGTAGTATGGCCTGAAGTTCCAGGCTCGAAGAAAAACGCAATTGATTCCTTTTTAGAGCAGAAGTTGAGAGAAGCTGATATTGATCCTAATCAACTCGCAGATGCACATTCTTTGATTCGACGAGCATCGGTGATTCTAACAGGACTTCCTCCGCAGCCGGACGAGGTAATCGCTTTTGAAAAAGCTTATGCGCAGAATCCTGAGCAAGCCTATGGAGTGCTCGTCGATCGTTTGATGGGATCACCACATTATGGCGAGCGTTGGGCGCAGCATTGGCTTGATGTGATCCGCTGGGCGGAGACCAACGGTTCTGAATCCAATCTCTACCGGAAAGGCGCGTGGAGGTATCGTGATTATGTCACGAGAGCGTTTAACAATGATCTGCCATATGATCAATTCATCACGGAGCAGCTTGCTGGTGATCGGCTTGGAGTGGGGGAGGCCACTGGTTTTTTAGTAGCTGGCCCTCATGTTCCAGCGGCAACAGTGGGGCGGGTTCCTTCTGCGATTCGGCAGGCACGAGCGGATCGTATGGATGAGGTGATTCAGACTGTCAGTGCTTCGATTCTTGGAGTGACTGTTTCTTGTGCTCGTTGTCACAATCATAAGTTCGATCCAGTTTCGATTCAGGATTACTACTCGATGGCAGCGGTCTTTCAGGGAGTTGAATTTGGAGGGCGTCGACCCGAGTGGAAAAAAGATCATCCTGCAGAAATTCGTGCCGGTGAACTTTATCCAAAGCTGAATGTGGAGCGCGAAATTCTCCGTGAGGCGGTCGGTTTCTGGGAAGAGAACTGGGGTGGTTACACAGATATGGCGTTTCCAAAAACTAAGACCAAGGTGCTGCGGGTTGAGTTCATGACTCCGAAGGTGTTCATCGATGAGCTTGAAGTCTTCGGGCCATCTGATGATCGTGATAACCTCGCACTTGCTTCTAAAGGAACAGTGCTCGTCGAGGATCCTGAAATGGTTGATGAGGGTAGTCCAGTTTGGAAAGCCAACGATGGTGAGTATGGCACGATGATCTGGAAAGGGTTCTCACCAAAGGGAAGCAAGAAGAAGCCTTGGGTGGAAATTCGCTTTAAGGACGCCCAGGAGGTGAATCGTTTCCGCTTCAGCTCAAATCGCGAATACTACTTCGAAACGGATTATCTCACCAAGCTGCCGAGTGGGAACTTCCCAGGTTACAAAATCTTAGCCCAGCAAGAAGATGGTTCTTGGATGGAGCTTGGAAGTACCAACAAAGCTCGCGGAGCAATTCAGAAAAATCTCGTCGTGAAGCAGGCAAAGAACCGCCTTCAAAAGGTGATTAAATCTCTCTCCGAAGAAGGCCCGAGTCATTCTTTTATTGGCCGCTTTGTGACGCCAGTTGTGACGAAGGTTTTCAGCCGTGGAAGCCCAGAGAATCCTCGTGATGAGGTGATGCCCTCCGGTTTTAGGATTCTTAAAGGTGATCTGGGATTAGACTCGAATACTCCTGATTCGGATCGTCGCTTGGCATACGCAAAATGGCTTTCCGATCCCGAGCATCCTCTCACCGCGCGGGTGATGGTAAATCGACTTTGGCATCATGTTTTCGGAACAGGATTAGTCCCGACAACATCGGACTTTGGAATCGCGGGAGCCAAGTCATCTCATCCTGAGTTGCTCGATTATCTCGCCTCTGAGTTCATTAAAGAAGGTTGGTCCACCAAGAAAATGATTCGCCTCATGGTGACTTCTGAAGCCTTTCGTCGTTCCAGTCTCCCCAACAGTTTAGCGATTCAAAAAGACGCGAGTTCACTTCTCTTGTGGCGCTACCCTCCGAGGCGTGTTGAAGCCGAGGTGATTCGTGACGGAATTCTTCAAGCGTCTGGAAAGTTAGATGCAAAGATCGGTGGAGAAAGCTTCCGGATTCATAACGTGAAGAAGACTTACTCGCAGTGGGAGGTCGTCAATAATCACGGGCCAGACACTTGGCGTCGCATGCTTTACCAAGAGCGCATGCGCCGGGTAGATGATCAAATTTTCACCGCATTTGATTTTCCGGATTGCGGTCAGGTGCGCGCCAAGCGTCCGGTTTCGACGACACCATTGCAGGCTCTCAACCTCATGAATAGCCCCTTCGTGATCGAGCAGTCAGGGTTTATTGCGGATCGTGTTCGTCGTGAAGCAGGGGGCTCGAAGGAAGCGCAAGTAAAGCATGCCTTCCGACTGTTACTGACTCGTGAGCCGAGCGATGA
>JBDNAW010000088.1:0-29731 GCA_039768255.1 Akkermansiaceae bacterium
ATGATCAGCCCTCCCCCCCAATGATCAGCCCTCCCACCCCATGATCAGAAATAATAATACCCATGAGACCATCCGATATCAATGAGCGCAACACCGCGGCTGAGGAGGCTAATATGCGCTGGAAAGAAGCCTTTAATGCTGGAGATGCCAAAAGGTGTGCGTTTCTCTATGAGAAATCCGCAACGATGCGAGCGGAGCCTTTTGGAATCTTTAAAGGCAGGGATGCGATCCAAGCATTTTGGCAAACCCTGATCGACCAAGGGTTTTCGGATGTGGAATATATGGAGCCAAAGATCGAGGTGCAAGACGCTAGCACTGCGATCTTGACGACGGATTGGACGATGAACAAAGCGTATGGGCAAATTCACCGCGAGGTCTGGGCGCTGCAAGAAGATGGCACGGCAAAGTTCCGAGAAGATGTCTTTGAGGCGCATGAGTGAGGAGTTCTGCGGGGGCTCACTGGGGGGCTCACTGGGGGGCTCACTGGGGGGCTGCGCACCGCTCGACCCGAGATTCTCTTGAGTGAGACCTTACGGCTCGTTTAGAGACGATTGGGTGCGTGCACGCCTTTCGCGGGAGAAGTTCGACAGATCTCTGGTGCTGATTGTTTTAAAAATCAGGGGCGCTACCGCAGGTATTCCATGGTGAGGAATGGGCGGGATGGGCGGGATGGGCGGGATGGGCGGGATGGGCGGGATGGGCGGGATGGGCGGGATGGGCGGGATGGAATCGGCACACTTGGTCCACTATTTGTCTGATTGCAAGGTTGAGAGGAACTCGATGAGGTCTCTGATCTCGCGCTTCTTGAGGATGTAACCCATCGGAGGCATGGTGGAAACGATTGGGGTCCGTTCTTTGATGTCCTCGACTTTGACTTTGGTGACTTTCTTTTCGGCATCGCGGATTTCGACGATCCCATTTTCCTCTTTACGGAACTGACCGGCGACGAAGGATCCGTCGTTCAGAGTCAGGGTGATGATGCCGTAGCCCTTGGAGATTTCTTTTTGAGGTTCGATGAGAGATTCGAGGAGGGACGCACGATCACGGCGGCGGCCGATTGATTCAAGATTTGGACCGATATCACTTCCCTTGCCTTTTTTCAGCTTGTGACAGCGAATGCACTGGGCGGCGAGATGGTTGAGGAAGAGGCTTTTTCCGTGCTCGGCATCTCCACCTTGGAGGGTGTGAAGGAAGTCGGGAGTCGGGCCATCAAGCTGGCGCGTGAGAGCGGCTTCTGCGAAGTCGAGCTGTAAGCCTGAGGCGACCTCCTTAAAGGACGACAGGTATTTTTTAAGAAGTGCATCACCGTCCTCTGAGGCAAGAGCGCCGGCTAGAAGAGAAACGGCTGCTTGGCGAAGGGAGAGTGTTTCTGTTTTGTCTGCGAGGAGATTTTCGATGGTGGCGAAGGCTTGCATGGGATCGGCCTGTGCGAGAAGGAATAACGCTTCGGTGCGCACCTTGGCTTCAGGGTCCGTGAGGGCGGAGTTCAGAAGCGCCAAGGTCTGGGGGTGTTGTTGATTCTGAAGCCCACGCAGCGCTTCGATCTTGAGGTCTGGCAGTGATTTCACGTCCTGAGCCAAGGCGAGGAGAGCGTGGGCAGGAATGGTCACTCCGATCTGGCGAGCGAGCTCCATCGTCTTGCTTTGCACATCTTGGTCTTGGTCGGTGAGAAGTTGAGTGAGCATGGGGAGGAGAGCCTCGGTGACGATTGTGACGTCTCGGTGATCCAGCGGGCGGTAACGCCCTACAACTCGATCCAGATTACCAGGCTGAGACCATGATGAGAGGGCATCGAGCGCGTCTAGGCGGAGTGATTTTTCGGCCTTTGGATGTGTGGCGAATTTAGCAACTCGGAGTGCATGTTCCGCACCGCCGCGGTGAAAGTTGGCGTTGATGGCGCGCAGGATGAGCGAGCGATTGCGACTCCAAGAGGTTGTTTCGAGGAGTGAGGCCAAGGCCGGGATCGCTTCCGGGATGGTCCAATCATCATGAATGGCACGAGCCGCTTCAGCAACGACATGCTCGTGCGGGGAATTTAAAAACTGAGCCACTGCGGGAGAGCCGCGACGCCGTAATGCGACGACTGCCACCTTTTGGAGTAAGGCGGATTCATTGGACGCTACTGAAACGAGCTCATCATCGGGAGCACATCCAGCCGCAAGAAGCACCGCGGCGTGGCGGAGGTAGGTTTTCTCTCCGGGGGCGTTTTGTAAAACCATCTTGTAGGCGGTCTGGGCCTCGACACTTCCGATATTGGCGATGGCAATGGCGGCATGGAATTTGAGCCGGTCCGAGGAATCTTGCAGGAGAGGTAAGAGGGCTTTGGTCACGGCGGAGGACTCCGAGGAAGGAGTGGGAGCCTGATGCAGAGCCAGCTGGGTCCCGAAGTGATCACCGATCATCTTGACCACCTGCGTTCTGATCTCCTCTTCCGGATCATTCAGGAGGGTGAGGAGGAATTTAAAGTCAGGAGATTCCAGCTTACGATTGAGTTGCCCGATCCCCCAGAGTGCATGAATCCGGCCTAAGAGAGTGGCCTCTTTTGCGGCGAGTTCGAGTGGTGCCCGCAAGTTGCGTTTTACCAATTCGAACTGTGCTTTAAGGCGGACGCGTTGATCTGGGAAGTCGAGGGTTTTGACGAGTAACGCGACCGCGAGAGAGGACGAATCGAGGCGGAGATATTTTGCGGTTTGGTCACGGAGTGGATGCTTGTCCTTCACGTCCCATTTCCAAACTGCGCCTTGCTCGTTGAGTGGGTATCCGCCCCCCCAGTCGACCCCGTAGAGTGCACCATCGGGGCCAAAGTTGATTCCGACGATGGGGACGCCATTCCCGATCTTCACGTCGTTGACCATGTTGTAGGAGGCTCCATTTTGTGCCACTTGAAAGGCCCACTGTTGGCCGTTTGGCGCGCTGGTGTGGAAGAAGTAGTTTGCCCATTCTTCGTTGAGGGCGGTTCCGGGGTTGAAGGTCGTTCCTGCCGGACCATCTTCGTAAAGTGAGATTGCGGGGAGAATATAAGCGGGCTGACCTTCGTGATAAGGCTCCCAAAGTTTCTCATCCATCCAAGGGTTAAAAGCATCTTGGATATATTGCCAATTCGAGCGCCAACCGGCATCCATATGGCGCACAATGTAGACAAAGCGCTCTTTTTCTCCGGGGCGATCTGAGTCGTTATCGATACTAAAGATGTTTCCGAATTGGTCGAATGCGAGTTCTTGGACGTTCCGAAGTCCACGCGCGAAGACTTCGAAATTCGAGCCATCCGGCTCACAGCGAAGCACAGCACCGTGGTTGGGAAACTTAAAATGAAGTCCTTCTTTAGAAGTCGCGCCCAAGCCCTTATCGCCAATCGTCCAGTAGATGCGACCATCGACGCCGACGGTCAATCCATGCATGTCATGCCCGGCATACGCGAGGTGGGCACCGAAGCCGCTGGCGATGGATTCCCTCTTGTCCGCTTTTCCGTCACCATCGGTGTCTCTGAGTTTCCATACGTCCGGAACGATGGTGGTGTAGACCGCGCCCTCATGGTGAAGAACGCCCGCGGCAATCCCTCCGATTTCATCGGTAAAGCCCTCGGCATAAATTGAAGTTTGATCTGCGAGCCCGTCACCATCGGTATCTTCGATGAGATGGATGCGCTCAGAGAGGAATTGGAGATCTTTGAGGTCGTGCTTTCCGTCTTGGTTGAAATCTTTCACCCGGTTCGCGTTGGCGGCACTGTTTTGCGGGGTGAAATTCCGATGATAAAACGCGCGTTTATCATCTGGAGATTGGAAGCTGAGGTCATCAGTAATCCAGTCGCGATTGAGGCGGATATCGAGATCATTGGCCTTACGGCGTTGAGTTTGGCTGACGTAGGCACGGCCTTGATGGTCGAAAGAAATCGCCACCGGATCGGGGACAAAGAAGTCAGGCGTCCATTTCGTAAATTGCAATGACTGCGGGTCCGCTTGTTGAGCGCTGAGCGGCAGGAGAACCGAGGAAGTGAAAATGAGTTGGATGAGTGTGCGCTTCATGGGAAAAAAGTTTAACGGATTTGCATTCGGACAAAACGGCGCGCCGCATCTACGGGCACGGTGACTGTGACACGATCAAAGTTGTCGAGCGTGGGATGTGGAATGAAATTTGAGCTGTCGTATTCGAGAATGCTCCAGTCGTTGAGAAGCATGGTGGACGAAATTTCGACGAGGTAGTCTGATAAATCGACACCGGTTTGGCGACGGTTAAAAATCAGCTTAAAGCGGCCGTTTTCTTGGACAAACTGGGGCAACAAGGCGGTGTCTTGAGAAGAAGGCGACCCGCCGAAGGCGTATTCGATACGAGCATTGAAGCCGTCGTTATCGTCATCAACAAGCCAATCTGCAGGGCTAGGGTTGATGATTCCGGTCTCGGTGGTGAGCCACTGATCAGCAACGCCATCGTTATTCAAACCCTGATAAATCGTTCCTGCCGCGCCCGCTTGGCCGGTTGAATTTGGACCTCTCGCCGCTCCAGGAGACGCGCTGATCGTGGCACCGGTGAGATCCAGCGAGGTTTGATAGTAAAGCGCGATTCTTCCGCCTCCCCCGCCACCGCCATTGAGCTGACCACCAATGCCGTGTCCTCCTTCTCCGCCATCGGCAATCAGAGAGCCGTTGATGATGACATTTTTTCCCGAGAGTAAAATCCCCCCACCGCTTCCGCCGCCTGAGGTGAATTGCGCGGAGCTTGAGCTGCCATTTCCACCGTTCGCTTCGACCGTCGAACCATTTGTAATTTCTAGACGCCCCAAAGCGACCAAGCCGATTCCACCTCCGCCAGCCCCTCCTCCTTTATTACGAGTGCCACCGGCTCCGCTACCACCAGTCAGAGAGGTGAGGAATTGATCTCCGTAAACGGCTCCTCCCGCGCTTGTTCCAGCACCACCTGCACCCCCGAAACCCCCGCCCCCAGAGGTGCTATCTTCATTGCCCGTGGTGTTACCTATGCTTCCGCCTGGGCCTTGGCCATCGAGGGGATTTCCTGAAGTTTCTGGGCGGTTGGCATCTCCACCATCTCCCCCCCCTGCGGTTCCTGAGCCCTGAACGGTGTGAGCACCATTGCTTCCGCTGACGGTAAGGTTGGTCGCGATTTTGAGATCACCTAAAGAGGCGAGAATGAGGGGGCGCGCGCCCACGATGGCTGGAGCGGTGGCGAGCTCGATGTCAGAAAAAGCAAACACCGCTACGGTGCTGCCATCGGGATTGGTGAAGAACTCGCCCATGCCATCAAGACCACCGCTGACTTGGAGTGTGTCGGTGTCGAATATCAGCGCTGAGGTAGCGCTAGTGACGGGGCTGAGCGGAGTAAAGTCTCTTGGGTCGAAGCTGAAAGAATGCTCTCCAAGGACTTCGACGATCACCGAATCTGAGCCGCTGTAGGTGACGATATTTCCCGGATCACGGTCATCACTTTGCGAGATGGTGTATTGCAGTTGGTAGGTCCCGGGTTGGGAAAAAGAGACCGTCGTGGTCGGTGAGCTTGGATCGCGAAACGAGACCCCATCTGGTCCACTGACCACGTTCCAGCTTGCACTTTCGGGGAAATTTGAGGGTAGAGGATAGCGTATTACCGCACTCACTGGGTGCTCGATATTGCGAGCGGCACTCGGCTCTGCGCTGACCTCCACTTGTAAGGGAGAGAAGGCGGGTAGGTCCGGAGGGTCGCCTTCTCCAGCCCATGCGGAAAGGATGTTCCAGATCGTTCCTTGAAGCTGACTCGGGGTGGTGATGGTCTTCAAGGCGTGAGAGCCTAGGCGATCTTCGAGTTGTTTGTAGTAGAGGCTTCTGGGGTTGACGGGGGTGTTGGGGGATTCCCAAAACCCGAAAGGTTCATCTGGAGCAAAGCTGCCTTGGATACGAGTTCCCACACAACCAATCGCGAAGTTCATCGCCGCCTTC
Source organism: Akkermansiaceae bacterium (assembly GCA_039768255.1). Classification (GTDB taxonomy): domain Bacteria; phylum Verrucomicrobiota; class Verrucomicrobiia; order Verrucomicrobiales; family Akkermansiaceae; genus SW10. The sequence goes on from JBDNAW010000088.1 coordinate 5,925, forward strand.
GGAGCGTCACAAATGAAAGAATCAGCTACGCAATTCCAGAAAACCGTTTGTGTCCCCGCCCAACCGTGACCGGTGCCGGAGTTGGTGCGGTTTTGCACGTTAATCTCGTCACCCTTGATGTTGTCGAAGAGGATTCCCTCGGCATAGCGGTGGTGCGGACCGATGTCGTTGTGCGTGTTTTCTGCGAGGCTATCGACAAAGACCGAAGGGCCACCCATTTTTGAATCCGTGATGTAATCATGCCGCCCTTCATCGGTGTAGCATCGTTGCACCAGAGCATAGCAGGAATCATCCAGCAAGAAGGAATAACGGCGACCCCCGGTGATGATCGACTTTGGGTCAAGCATCGCACAATCCTCGACGGTCACGTGCTGAGAACGTTCATCGACAAAGACGCAAGAGTGCCCGAAATACTTAGCGGTTACTTGCCGCGCCCAGCTATTTTCCACTCGCCGGAACTGCACCGCATCCCATCCATGGTCTTCATCAGTCGCACTGGTGAAAGCTGACTCCAAGCGAATTCTTTCGATGCCCACTTGGCTGATTGAATCAAACTGATAACGATAAACTTCCCCACCTCCGTATTGGCTCTCGATCGAGTGGACGAGGGGCGCGTCGAGCGTGAGGGAGTTCCCACGAATCGCGGTAATGGTGCGTGGTGACCATGACCGATAAGCGGTGGGCGTCCAACCCCACTGCGCCATGTCTAACTCATCAATCCATGCCTGATTCGGAGTGCGATGAACGATCACGCGATCTCCCACCGAAAAGCTGGAAGCAGAAGCGACATTGAATGTATTCACTCCAGAGGGCACCAAGGCATCCGCAATCGGGCTATCGCTTCCCCCGATTTCATTCCAACCACTCCCTCCTTCAAATTCGATCAAGTGATCCTGAACGGTGGCGGTAAGAGTGATCACCGTCCCATCGGCGCCCTGCCCTTCTCCACGAATGACAACGCCGCTTTCACTCACGGTGAGTGTTTCTGAGACATGATAACTACCAGCTTTCAGCAAAAGGGTCCCCCGGAATCCTGCAGGTGATGGCGGGAGAGCCGAGACCGTATCAATCGCCGCTTGAATGCGGGGATAATCGTCCCCACCGCCCGCCGTTGGATTCAATTCAAGAGCCACCGGCACCCAAGGAATGGCGACGCCACCTCCCTGATAACCCGCGCGAGAAAAATCGATCATGAGATTTCCAGTGCTCGTCTGTCCTTCATTGGCGTAGCCGGCGTAATCCAGCTTCCCATCCGTCCCCGGAAAAACCAAAGACGAGACCTGCGCGCCGGCCAGCCCGCAGGCCACGGCAAGGCAAGAGGGAATCGAACGCAGAAAATCGATCATTTTAGGAGATCCAAATTAGCGTCTGTTTCGACCTTCGCCAGCTCCGATTCCGGCCACTCAGTCTTTCAATGACTGGATGTAGAGAATTAAAGACTCCACATCCGAATCCGGAAGAATCCCCCGATACGAGGGCATTCCGACATCCTTGGGATCATAGCCTTTCGCGACCTTTGCGGGGGGATCGAGAATCGACTCGCGAAGATACTCGGCAGTCACCTCGGCTTTTGTTCCATCGAGTAGTTCGCGCTTGGAATCAGCGAGGCCTTTCCATGAGGGGCCGCTGCGACCTTTCGTCGTCCCGTCGATCGAGTGACAGGCGATGCAACCGATCGCTTTGTAAACCACTGCACCACGTTGCACCGTCGGCTCCAGCATCTCTTCGGCAGCGTGATCGGCAGTGGCGGCGAGCTCGGCAAGATCCACCTCTGGGAAGCCCTCTTTTTTTAAATCCAATGGAGACGTCTCGTGAAGGGTGAGATAAGCGGCATTGGTAAAGGTCTGCCCGGACTCCGTCTTCAGGTCATAGCTTACCGCAAGTTGATCAACTTTACCGAGCTCAGGAGTGGCCACCAAAATCGAGCGGCGGTCTTTCGAAAACTTCACCCGGCTTACCGGCAGAAGTTCTTCCCCAGATTTTCCGTCAGGACGGTAGTGCCCGGAACCGTATTTCGCGCTCCGTTTGTAGTTCCAACGTCGAGCTGTGACACTTCCAAATGAAGGATCAAGCGGCTGATCAAAGCGCAACGTCACCGCATTTTTTCCAGCGACAATTCGGGTTGGCAACACTGAGGGTTTTCCGGTGTAGCGCAAACGCGCCATGCCCCGAAGCGCCTCCGCCCTCGAACTCCAAATTTGGAAGCCAAAGAAATAAAACTGACCGTCAGCGGGATTCACCGCACCTTTGAGCGGCGGGAACCCAATCTCTACCGGCATCGGCACTGCGGCGGCTTGTCCTTCGCGCTCATTTAAGAAGGTCCGAATCACCCGCGGTCCGGTGTAGTCGAGATAGATCAAGGAATCACTGAGTGGTCCAAATCTCTCTTGGTCAGACCAGATCACTCCCAAGCCGGAATTGGCCACCGTGTGGGGAATCCAACAAAGCGGCGGAGTCAACGGTGGCTCGGGAACGCCCCACGGAGCGGCCGGTTGGAAGCCATAGTAGCCACCCTCCACAATGCGATGAATCGGCGTTGCGGGAACCCAGTGGCCCTGCTGGTCACTTGCATAAATTTCATCTGTGCCCGGACGGAATGAGATGTAGGGATTTCGCAAACCGGTGGCAAAAACGCGGACATTCTTGTCCCGATCAATTTTGAGGACGCGCCCGCTGTGCTTGGAAGGGTAGTCATTTTGCTGCCCGCCTTTGCTGAGAAATACGTTGCCCTCAGCATCGAAATCTAAGCTATGAGCGAAGTCCCGAGAATCCGCACTTTGCCAGAAATCACTGCTGTAATTTTCGTAAACGAGTTTACCACCATCCGAAATCACCTTGGTGACGCCATTCCGCCCAAAGACAAAAATTTCACCTTTGTGCACCCGCACTCCGCTGGGCTCATGGAGACCACTTGCGATACGCTGCCACTCAACATGCTGAAGGTCACCTTGCAAGCCGCGCACCTTCCAAAGATCGCCATCGAAGGTGACCACCACGGCGTAGCCATCTCCAAAAGCGAGATCGATGGGCCGCACGTTGCGTCGAAAAGGGTTGTCCAAAGGAAGGGCGATTTCATCAAGAACGTAGTCCGCGTCATCAGGCGCGATCTTGCCATGGGTCACGATTTTTTGAAGCCAGTGGCCCGTGTTCACATTCCACTCATCGGGAATTACACTCGGGGGTAATTCTCCCTTGAAAGGGTCCGCCGACTGAACGATTGAGAAGTTTAAGGGCGCATCCGTCTCTTTCAAGGTGAGATAGGAAATCTGATCCTGTTTGGTGATCGCACAATTCTTGGGCAGACCGACTGTTTGTTGTTTCCCGGTCCCGAGAATGAGATGAAGCGGCTGATCGGGATGAGGCGCGATTTGGAAATACCGCACAATGGCATCGTCCCCCGCTCTTGCAGGAACTTCTTGAATCGCCACGCCGTCGATTTCGTAGTTCAGCTTGACCCGCTCGCCAATGACTTCCGAAGAAACCCATCGCGCCATCCCCTTTGGCAAGGCACCTCGGCCGATCTCTCTCGGGTCCTTCCCTGCCGGACGAGGGTCTTTAAATTTCGGCTCCCTGCCAAGTTGCACTCCGGGATAGAGCCCCGACGCGACGATTGCTTTCCCGATCGGAGACGGAAGCACCTTATGGCCTGGGCCCTTTTTCTGAGTAGCCACTTGGTAAGATTTGAGCGCGAGGCTTTCCTCCGTCAAAAACCCACCCGACCAAGCGACCGCGATGCGGCAAAGATCGGTATCGTAAGCGACATAGGTATCCTGCGCCACCCGCACGACCAGCCCACGCGGGATCAGGTTGTCCTTGGGGAAGCCTTTGCCCAGCTTGCGGGCATCCACCGTGATTTCACAAAAGGGGAAGCCCGGCTCCAGAAAATGGTCAAAAGTGGGGTCCTTAGCCTTCGCGAAACCAAGCGCAAGCAAACTGGAGATTCCAACGAGAGAATGACGGATCATGATGATGGTGCTAAACGCTTAGTCCATTGCCTTGAGTAAGACCTGAAAGTCGCGATCAATGGCAGCGAGGTTCGTTTCAACGCTTTCGCCCTTGAGATACTCAATGTGGAGCGTCACTAAGGCCGACTCAAAATCCTTTTTGAAAGCTTTGAGGAAGCCTTTGAGATCAACCTGTCCAGTTCCCAAAGGAGCATGCAGCGGAGAGTAGCGCTTGTCTTTCTCCTTTTTAAAGTCCCACTTGAAATCCTTAATCGAGAGCGCCGAGAGGTGCGGCTTGATGATATCGTAATAGATCGGCCAAGCCGTTCCCCCGTCGGCCACTGCGTGGCGGATGTCGAAAATACAGCCAATTTCATTCACCGGAATATCGCGAAGAATTTGCTCGAGATCCCAGAAGGTTGCGCCCATGTATTTTGCTCCCGCATGATTTTGATAAACTGCGGTCACGCCCGACTCGCGATTCATCGCGGCCAGCTCCTTGAACTTGGGCTTGAGTTCTTCGATCTGAGGCTTGATCGGAGCCGTGAGATCGTAGCGGCAAAAGCCCATCCGATAACGCTGGATGCCGAGCTTTGAAGCCGTCGACAAGATCGACTCCACATTCGGAGAATCAGGCCCCTCGATATCAGTCGTTAGAATATTGATTTTGAGATCGTGCTTCTTAAAGACCTCGGCCAATTGGGGGAGTTCCTCCGCCGCTGACTCCGGCGCGATGTAGCCGCCCTTCCGAACGGTGACCTCGCCGCCATCGAAGCCCATTTTCTTGAGCTGCTCGGCCAGCTGCTCGTAGGACAAATCCTGGATGAACTTGATGAAGGTGCAGTATTCGTAGGCCTTGGCCTTTTTCTCAACCGCCGAAGCAGGCAAGATGGAAGAACCAAGGGCAGCCGAAGCTCCAGCGAGAAAATGACGACGATTCAATGCGTTGGTATTCATTTCTATATTGGGGATTTCTGAATCAAAAAAATTAGCCACCAAAATACGTTCGCAATTTGTCCATCGCTCCGGGCACGCCATCGTAGGAATCCTCTTCTTCGTATTCCATCACCACGTTACCACGATAATTCGCATTTTTCAAAATTTGAGCCACCCGCTGGAGATCGGCATGCGCCAGCACTCCTTTCTTCGGAGTCTTCATCTCGGTCTTGATCTGAACATTGACCGCATAAGGCGCGCATTGCTCGAATTCACCGTAAGGATCATCGGTATCCATGCGGGCCAGCCATTTCCCAGACGAGGCGTCGATTGCTGAGGAAAGTGCCTTGAGAAGGTTTGGAGTATCACCGTGATCAATCAACCTAAGCCGTGAAGATGATTCCATTTGATAAGCTTCTCGAATTTCCTTCGGGCAGCCATTAAGCACCGCGATAATTTCCAGCTCCTTCCAGCTTTGCCGCTTTAAATCCTCAAGTGCCTCAAGAGCACCACGTGCCCCTGGGCCTACTGGCAACACCACGGAGACAAGATCACTCATTCATCTAGCCCTTGGCCAAAAAGCTCACCCGAATCAGACACCACTAACACGAGCGGTCGACAACAAATCTCACAATCATAGTCCATCCGACTCCCGAAATCCTCCGGGGCGACTTCAGAGACTTCGAACCATTCAAAACATGTAGGACACTGAACCATTACCTTAGGAGACTAAAACATCTCACTGCGTAAATAGACCACAAGTCTCTACTTTTGCGACGGTAAAAGAGCATCGATGAAATGCAGGCACGATTCATCCCGCGGCAACTGCGAGCAGTAGAACTGTGAACGCCTCATACAACACATTGATCATCTTAAGATGATCTCCCAAACCTGCCTTTTGAAAAGAACCACCCCCTCCCACTGCTGGAACCGGATCATCCGCGCGTCGATCGCATAGCGGTCACTTCCCTGCCCCACGAAAGGAAGCTCCGAAACAAGATTTCAGACTGAATCTGTGAACGTCGCCTCTTTCATCATCCCAGTATCGTGACACGTTAGACCTCACTTTGGCCAAAGATCCGTCAAAAGATCGTTAAATTTGAATCAAACTCCGAATTTGTAGTGAGCTCATTTTCACCCCCAGAAAACCTTTTCCCTTTCTAAGGATCACAAAAAACAGTATATATGATCCTTAATGATAATTTGTTGCATGCAACTAATGAAGCGGTATCCATTTCTCCTCCTTCTCCCGATCTCCTCACTCAATGCCCAGTGGTCGCTCGTCGATGACATGGAAAACGAGAACAACTGGACCGGTGAAGGCATCCTGGCAGCTGATCCCGACAGCGTTGCTAATCAGGTTTACCGTATCGAAAACGTCGGTGACCGTCTCGTCACCTACCTTCCTCTCACCACTCCTATTTCAGAGGGCGACACAGCTACGCTCTTTTTCCGAATCCGCACCTCGGCAAATAATGATCAGACAGATTGGGTGGTGGGCGCCTCGGCCGTAGCCGCTCCCTCGAACTGGCCGGACTTCGAAGGGTACGTTCGGATTTCCGACGGCGGGACAGCCGGAGATATTGATCTTGATGTCCGCGATGGCGGAGGCTTCGCCGAAGTCGGTAGTGCGGAGCCTGACACATGGACCAATGTCTGGCTCATCCTTGATAACGGCGCGGATACCACCGACATTTATTACAACACAGTCACCGCAGACGCCACCTCCCCCGGATCGCTCTCCCTGACCGGAGCCGCGTTCCGAAATGGCACCACCACGGATTTGATCACTCTTCTTGCGATCAACAATGAAGTCAATACTACCACTTTTATCGATGACATTTATCTCGATCTCTCTGGAGTAAACCTCACCCACCCTCTCGGAACAGATGAGGACAACGATGAAATGCCCGATGACTGGGAAATCGCGATATTTGGCGATACCTCCCGCGATGGCACGGGCGATTTCGATAGCGATACCCTGACTGATCTTGCAGAGTATGAAGGCGGAACCGATCCCACCCTCAAGGACACAGACGGTGATACGCTGGATGACAACATCGAGCTCGCCGGCACCGCAAACCCCTTCGATAACGAGCCCACCAATCCGACTCTCGCCGATTCCGACGACGATGGCTTCGACGATGCCGAAGAAGGTGTAGCTGCTTCCAACCCCAATGATCCCTTTAGTATTCCCGCCCGTCCTGATGGCTTCCTTCTCGTGGAAAATTTCGAAGGCGAAGGCATGATTGTGGGTGAAACTTTCAACGACATCAACGGATGGACGGCTCCGCTCCCCGAAGCTCTGAGTGTTTCCACGTTAGAAGGCTCTTCGGACCAAGTCGGCCGAGTCGAGCGCTTGCCCGATACCAATGTGGTCAATGCGATTTCCAAAAATCTCGATGACCTAGGTTACCAAATCCTCGAAGGTGATACCGGAACCCTCTTTTTCCAAGTTCTCGCGTCAAGCACGGAGGTTGATAACAGTTTCGGCTTGAGCGACGTCGCGGCACCAGCTGGGTATAGCGACTTCGAAGCACAGACCGTTCTCTATCCAGGTGGAAATCTTCGCGCACGTGACGCCGAGGTATTTCGCGATCAAGCCCTCTTCGCCCCCAACACTTGGATGAACGTCTGGATCGTTGCAGACAATGAGAACGATCTCGTGAACATCCATGTCGAATCTCCAGACGGCCAAACCGGAAAAATCGAGATCACTGATGATGGTGACATCGACCCCTTCAACTTCCGGAATGGAACCACAAACCGCCTCACGAGTATCTTGATCATGACGGCCCTAGCCGCAGAAGCTGGATCATTCGTCCTCATTGATAACATTTATATCGACCCGTCTACTGAGAATCTCTCCAAACCAGTTCCCTCAAAACAAGCTTTCGGCTCTTCCGAGCTAGCCATCACTTCGATCGTTTTGAATTCCAGCGGAGACCTCTCAATTACTTTTAATCCAAACGGCGAAAACTACATTCTCACCGCCTCAAACGATCTTTCCGCACCTTTTGAGCAAGTGCTCGATGTTGATTTCAACAACCTCGACACCTTCACGATTCCTGCGGATGAACTGTCCGCTAAGCAACGATTTTACCGGGTCGAAGTTTCCTCTGAATAAAGCTGCAAACTCTGCGCTCCACTCGATCAAAAAACAGGCTACTTGATCATTTCAATCAGCCTGTTTCACGCTCGATTTTCTACTCGAGGATTGCTCTTACGCGGAGGAAAGCCCGTGGATTTTCTTCGGTCCACTGATAACGTTCATTCACCACTCCAGGAGAGACCGGAACTTCTTCGTTGAATTGGAGGGCACCAGCTGCGCTTGTCCAAGTGACGAGATCGGTAGAACTCTCAATCACGACATCTACTCCTACAATACCGGAACGACGCTGCACATTCAGGAGCCCACTTGTATCCAGTAGGACGGCGTTTACCGCATCGTCCTTAACCTCATCTGAAGTTCCTAACACAAATTCAAGAAGCGCAGAAAATCCATCGCCATCTTCATCGGCCAAAACCTCACCAGTAAACGCGAGCCCTTCACCTGCACCAGGCGTTCCACCGATTTGAAATCCAGCTTGCCAGCTTTCTGGAAGTTGATGATCCGGATTTGAGTTCGGTTCGATGAGCACCAAGCTTCGGCCATTACCATCAGCCTCTTCCGGCCACGGTGCCCGATCATTATATCTCAATGTTCGAATCACCTCTCCATTTTGAGCCAAAAGAGTGAGCCGGTCTCCTGCGTTATCAAGGTTGTTTCCATTCAAGAAGTGCCCCACAATCGGGAGTCCTATTCCGTAAAGAGCTTCAAAGGCGACCTCATCACGAACGACTAGAACGCGCTCTCCTGGCGAAAGGGTGAGCCCGAGCGGGAAGTCAAAGTCTAAACCTTCGCCGAATTTTACTCCGCTCATGTCGATGGTATTGTTCCCAATATTCAAGAATTCAATGAACTCGGTATCATCTCCTCCATCAGGATTATACATGATTTCAGAAATTACCAAATTTGTGCTATCAGCAGGTTCCCCAGTATAGAATGTAGCTTCGGTCAGAGCTGACCAAGTATTCCCATCAAACACTCGAGCCTTCACCTGAATCGGTCCATCAATTGAGATCACACCAGCGTAAACTTCCGAGGCTGTATTGACGACGGAAGGTGTTTCTAAAGTTGCTGATAAGACCGCATCAATTAAGAAGTCACTTGACCCCGCACCAGCATTGAAAGAGTGAATGGCCAAGATATTCTCACCCACCTTGAGCTCAGAGATCGCGGTCTGAGATAAAACGAATGGTTGATATTCAGCGGCCAAAATATCGATGTGGTTAGCGCCCTCAGCATCCCAATTTAAAACATCAGGTTCATTATCAGCAGCCACTTGCACTCCATTGAGAAAGGCGACGAAGGCGTCATCGTAACGAACTCCCAGCGACAAATTACCGATCAAATCAAGAGTCGCTTGATCCGGGATCGTGAACTTCATCCGCACCAGACAAGAAGGGCTAATCCCCCGCATCTCACTGATCATATTGATATCGTAGAGCTCCGCATAACCACCGGGGGTATTTTCATAGCCTGCAGCCGTTCCACTTTGCCAACTCGAGTCATCGAAGGGTTCCGCACCACCGCGCCAAGTGCCACCTAGGGCATTGTCTGTCGGCACAAAAACTTTCATCGCCGCTCCTTCCGCAAGCAGGTCCAACTGAATCACTTCTGCACCAACACGGGGATCACTCCCATCCGTAGTGAAGTAGATAGCCTCCGAATCAGGGCTCGTGATTTCCAGAGGTAAACCCACGGCTACTCGTCCGCCGAAATGGTCAAATTGAGGAGCTTCCAAACTTGGTAAATATCCGGCAGCACGATACTGCGCGATCAAGTTGCTAGTCCGCACTGGGAAGTAAGTGTCAAACAGGCGAGTGCGTTCCGCAGCCCATTCTTCATCGCGGTCATAAAGCGGAATGGGCGAAGGTGTCCCGACCGGATCAACATCCCGGCGGTAGTCACCCCAACGTGCCGATTCCGCAATGATCGCATCAAACATCTGATCCTTTCTCACGTCCCACATCATCGTCACCGCGTTTGGAGTGAGCAGCCCTTGATTGGTCAAATGTTGCTGCACTCGATCTCCAAAAAGCACTCGGTATTCCTCATTTTCTAAGAGCCGCCGCCAGATCCGTGAAGGGTCTCCAGAACTATCGAGGCTTAGAACATTATCCGTTGGGCTGATAAAAACGAACTCACTATCCCAACATAGATAATACCATTTTCCGCCATTCTTGTTTCTAAGCGCATACCAGTTGTGGTGATCCCAATCCAAATTACCGCCATACTGTTGAATGATCATGTAATCCGTAAAGGCTTCCACATCCAAGAGCTCTTTGATCTGGGCATATCGTGAAGGATCAGCCAACCCGCCGTTTGCCAGCGAAACGAGAGCGGAGTAATCCGAAACGGCATCGACTCCGTCCACTCCTTCTCCGCTGTTTAAGGTATGGTAATCATTTTTATCTCCACCTAAATATGATTCTCCAAAACCAGCTGATCCTCGCTCGGAAGGGTTATACATCCCCCAGTAAATCCCATTGATATAGACGTGTGCATACATCGATCTAGCGGCCGGATGCCCCATCGCCAACTGGACGTCCTTGGCCCATTGATCTCGAATATACTGGGCCCGTCCTCGGTTATCGCCCTTGAAGGTGTTGTGATGAAGCCACGACTGGTTCCCTGCACCACGCAGGACCAACTGGTCAAAGCTCTTGGCGGCATCTGGATCATCCGGGAACAAATCGTAGTCCAATTTCGTCGGCCCAAATTCCCGCTTAAATGAGACCCGGAAAGAATGCTTCGGATTTTTCGACGGCAAGCGAGTATGTCCCCCTTGAATCCTGATGCCCGCGTCCACTTGTAATCCTTGGCGGTCGCCATTTGGGTGGATGATTTCAAATGAAACCGGTCGCTCCCACGCGGTTCCTTTTTGCTGAGGGTTTTGATAAATACCAGTCGCCGGATCAAACAAATTTCCCTGATCCGTCACGAGTGAAATCGTAGGAATCGCCTTCAATGCATCTTGAACAAAGGGTCCGTATTCCGCACTCCCAGTCACTTCTGGATCCATCTCATAATCTGCAGTCTCACTGCCATTTCCACCATTGCCTTTCCACGTCTCAGGATATCCAGCAGGACGATTCCCCTGAACCACCACGTCCGCGGTGAAAATATAAGTGTGCGTATCAACGTTCGTCGCAAGATACCCTTCTCTCACTGCCACAGCCCGAAGTGGTGTTGTTTCTGAGACTAACACGGTCGCAGGAGAGGCGACCCTAGTGCCATTCCCCAGGGCAGGAAGTGATCCGTCCGTAGTATAAATGATCTCAGCCTCTTCACTCGCAGAACTGATCTCTACTTGAATCGGCGTATCGTAAAACCCACGATCTAGGGAAAACTGGGTATCAGCGACAAAGCCTAGGAAACCTGATCTATTATTCGCTCCCGGTGTCGATGGTGAAAAATACAACGATTGCGCCGTCGGAGCCGCGGCCACCTTGACCAGCTCTGGAGTGATCAGAAAATCGCCATCTGCCGCACTGACATTCAGTCCATGAATCGAAAGGACATTTGTCGCGTTAGGAATAAGAAGGCCAAGCGAATCCGTCACATCAATCTCTTCAAACTCTACCGCATCACGATTGGCACGCTCTCCGTCCGATTGAGAATCCCAATCCAATCCGGCCGCCGCATTCCGACTCGCGATCTCTACCCCATTCAAATACGCTACAAACCCATCGTCATAACGCATCCGAAGCAATAGAGAACCAATCTCTCCAATCTCTCCAATCTCAAAAGGGACTCGCAAATAAGCGCTCGATGATGCTCCCGCCATCGCGGACTCAAGATCCCCCTCTGCGTCGATGAAATCTGCGAGACCTCGACCACTTACCGGGTTTCCAAAATTCTCGCCTTCAGCCAAGTAAATATCGTCAATCAAGAAGGTCCCAGTTTCTCCATTGCCGGTCCGAGCAAAGAAAGTCTCGATCGCATTGTTAGCACTCCCATTCCGAAAACCGAAAGTTGTCTGCGCTCCGGCATCAAGGAGAGTTCGCTCCGCCAAAGCACCACCTTTCATGTAGACCTCATAAGTGTCGGTCGCATTATCGATCACCATCCAAACATGATACCAAGTTTGATCTGAAAATTGCTCCACCTCGTCGAACGATCCCGTGTCACGTGCATTCAAGACATCATTCCCTTGATTATTGAGCTGCACTTCGAAGTCCGAATACGCCGTTCCAGGAGTCATCAGATCAGAGGCTCCAACCGAAATATTCACCGCGCCTTCTCGACGCATTCGATAAAATAATGTCGCCGTTTCGCCATTGGTAATATTCATCGACTTCCAGGCCCTCACGTTGTTTCCCGTCTCCCCCATCACCTGATTCTCCACATCCGCTGGATCGACCATCACCTCAGCCATGGTAGCCGAAGTCGACCAACCACCCTGACCATCTAATGGCCCCACATTCAGTGAATCAAAATCATCCACGAGCACGAACCCAGTCGGGCCACTGCCTGTATCAAAACCCACTCCGGTTTTCACTCCAAGCCATGCTTCATCAGAAAAGGGCTCATGGCCTCCTGTCCAAGTCACCCCAAGACTTCCATCAGTCGGCACCAAAACCTTCCCCGCATCTCCCTCAGTCACAAAATTTTCTGTCGCTAACATCAACTCACCACGACCATACGAAATATCATCTTCCTGCTTGGGATACGCTGGTGCAAACGCTGAAGCCACGGTGACCCCATCCGGCTGAATCAAAGCGAGATACTCTCCACTCGCAGAGAGCTGAAAGTTTGTATGCAGCTCATTGGCAGGAGTTGCCGGCCTCCGATCCTTTCCCGAAGCAAAGATTAATACCTGACCTCCCGGGGGAATAAAGCGAAGTGGTAATTCCCATCTTGCCGCAGGATCTGACGCATCGTCAGTTAAAAACCAACCCTCGATATTTACCAATTCGGTGCCGGTGTTTGAAAGCTCTATCCAATCACTAAAATCTCCATCCTCATCCGTAATCGTCGTCTTATTTGACGCCATAAATTCCGAGATCACAATCTCCCCAGAAACCACTCTCGTCGTCAAAAACGCGACCCCAAAACCAAAAAACAACATCCATTTCATCATCAAAAACTACTCAAATATAACTCAAAGAAAAAGCACCCGCTGGCAGCTAATCGCCAGCGGATGCTGAAAAAATAAACTTCGATAGGATTTAGCTCCTACGGCGACGAAGGCCAAAGGCCATTCCAACCAGCGCAAGTAAAGCCGCTGAAGGCTCCGGAATAGCGGTTGGGTTTGTCAGGTTAATTCCCGTGTTGTCCACGTAAATATCATCCACATATCCGCTATTCGCGGGATCGTTGTTCCGGATAAACATCGTCGTAAGATCATCGTGAACTGTGTTCCCGGATGTCCGGAAGGCACCAGATCCTGCTGCCGCTCCCGCGTCTCCTGATCCTTGGTTAAAGTAGACCGTGGTGGTATCACTCGTATGATCGAGAACGAGCCATACATTATACCACTCATCTGCATTATAAGTTCCGACGTTGGCAAAACCACCGCCATCACGAACATCAATGTTTCCACCCGCAAAGCGCATGTATCCCTCGAAATCCGGCCAGTTGCTCGGAGCCACAACATCAGAAGCTCCTAAAACAAAGTCCGAAGGATTCGAAGCACGCGCACGGAAGAAGATCGTTCCTACCGATGATCCTGAGATCGTCGGCATCGGCTTATAAACATTTGTCGTGGTCACGGCGACTGTTTCAGCCGAGTTCAGCGTCATGTTTCCAGCATTGTCTGGGTCAACCAGAAACTTGGTATCCCCGTTCGCAGTCCATCCGCCGACTCCATTCGCATCAGCCCCCGCAGTATAGCCCTCAAAGTTATCCAACAGTGTAAAAACACCATGAGAAGGCACTGTGAGAAATCCGAGGGCGATTGCACTCGTTTTCAAGGTTTCGTTCATTTTCATAGAAGTAGAGAGAAATTCTTTCATATACAATTTCAGCTGAGACGCCAACCTAAAATTTGCATCTCTCTATGACGTTCAGTGCTTCTGCAGAATGTAGCCTCACTCATTCGCGACTTCCGCCCCCTTCATTCCCCCTGCTTAGGCGCTTGATCTTTTAAACACTCCTCAGCTGGGCGAAGCGGCAAACATGCGCCTGAACGATGAGCACAGCCACGCCGTTAAGAAGACCCTCGCATCAAAAACGGCTCATCCCAAGGGAAGAGCCGTTTTTCGAAAAATGAGGTATTTTGCAAACTATCGCTTGCGACGAACGAGGCCCAATAAAGCAAGACCTCCCAGAAGTGCCGATGATGGCTCAGGAACCACGCTGGAATCAGAGATTACCAAATTATCAATGGTGACCGTTTCATTATTAGAAGAATCTGATTGCCTCAAAGCAAATGCATCAATCGATTCAGCACCATTTGCCGTGCCGGTGATCGTTTCACCTTCAACGGTCAGACTCGCTGTGCCAGTCTCAACGTCGAAAGACATGATAACAGGAACCACAGTTCCATAAGTGAAGCCTGCGGTCAAAGTCGCCTCCGCAGTCGATGTGCTGCTGGAAATTCCGAGAGTGTAATCACCACTTGCAGAGGCCTGAATATCGAGGCGTGCTCTGAAGTTAGAGCTACCCCGAGTCATAAAGTGGGCGAAATACTCGAAATCACTTCCACCGATGGGAGTATCATCGTTGACTGTTAAGTCGAAGGTTGCCGTGAGCGTTCCTGCACTGACCGCGTCAAACTGAACGTTGATATCCTCAGATGGTGTCCCGTGTTGCACAATCGCAGCACCTGAAGTTACCAAGAGATCACCGGCCGTCCCGGAGTGATTTTGCCAAGCTGTATTGAGAGTTCCAAGACTGCCATCTGAGTAATCAAAATTCTCAGTCAAGAGAGTTGCTGCTGTGGCATTACTAAAACCTAAAATTGACAGAAAAAGCGTGTTACGTAATTTCATCTTACTACTACATAAACAGAATCCATGCCAAGAGTCCATCCCATTTTCTGTGACCTTATTAACATTAATTCAGCTTACTTAAAGACCTCCCCCAAAGCTTGCCGCTCTCAATCTTCGCCGTTAAAACTTCTCACCCATGGCAGTTTATGTAGTTACCGGCTCAGACGAAGGAAAAGTCTCTGAAGAGGCCTCTAAGCTTTTCGAGAAGCTGAAGCCCGAGGGAAGTGATGAATTTGCCAATGAAATCATCGAGGGCGCGGCAGACCATGCTGAGCATGCCTTCACCATCGCGGGCCAGGTCGTGGAAGGTCTTCAAACGATGGGGTTTTTTGGCGGAGATAAGGTCGTTTGGCTCAAAGGCGCGACTTTTACCGGAAGTGATCGCACCAGCGAGGCCGAGCGCGCCAAGGCTGGGGTCGAGAACATCTTGGAGACTCTCAAGGCCGGACTCCCTAACGGAGTGATCTTTCTCCTCAGCGCAACCGGTCTCGATAAGCGACGCGCGTTTTACAAGTGGCTCAGCAAGAACGCCGACCTCAGGAGCTACGATAAAATCGATGTCTCTAAGGAGGGCTGGGAAGATGAAGTGGCCTATCTCGTCGAGCGAAACGCCAGTGATCGAAATCTCACGTTCACTGACGAAGCTCTCGCGCTGTTCGTTCAGCTCGCAGGCGAAGAAACACGCCAAATCTCCAACGAACTCGAAAAGCTCGACCTCTACCTTGGCGAGCGGCGCGAAATCACGTTGGAAGATGTCCAAATCATGGTCCCCCTCAGTCGAAAGGGCGTGATCTGGGAAATCTCGCGCGCCATCGAGTCCCGTCGTGCCACCCGTGCGATCGAACTCATCGACCAACAGCTCACCAAGAACGAAAGTGCCATCGGCCTCGTCAAAGCAGCGATCATACCCACTGTGCGGAACCTCTTCTTCGCCAAGCTCATCGAGCCCTACCGCTCCGCGGCCCAAGCCCCTGCCGGGATCAAAGCCGTGCTCCCGAAGAAGAAAGATGGAGGGATCAACACGTGGGGACTCAAGATGGCTTCCGCCAAGGCTCGAAATTTCAAACTTTCTCAACTTCAAAAAGGCCTCGAAAGCTGTCTCAATGCAGACAAGGCACTCGTCACGACCAGCCAAGACCACCGCATGGTGCTTCACCGCTTGGTCGTTGAGCTTTGTGCCTAAACACACCTCCCTCATGAAAATACTGCTCCTCATCCCCCCCTTTTTCGCACTCTGGAGCTGCGCGCCTACGCCGCCCGTTGACTTCTATCCTACTCAGCCCGCAGCCCATCACGAAATCAAAGTCACGCCCGCTCCGAAAAAAGCCCCTGAAGTGACCCTCCGGAACTTCACCGCCAAAGACATCATGCTCGGCATCAAAGATCCCGCCACTGGCAAGCCCACGATGTATTCCGTTCCCGCACGCTCAAAGCGCCGGATCGAGATCGCTGCGGGCACTTACACCTGGGCCGCCACTGCTGAGGAAACAGGTGTCGAAAAAGGGAGCAAAACCTTCGCCGGCGGCCAAACTTACCTCTGGGATTTCAATCTGAATTAAAAAGCGTGAGCGAGAAATTCGAATCTCAATTTCAGGACGCCTCCTTCGAGTTCCTTGCGATCTTTCTTGAGGGCCTTCCTTTCATTTTCATCGGCACCATCGTCAGTGGATTTCTCGGAACGTATCTTCCAAAGAATGCCTTCGAGCGCTGGCTGCCCAAGAACCGCACGCTTGCCATTCTTATGAGTGGTTTGCTCGGGGCGATCTTCCCCGTCTGTGAGTGCGCCGTCGTCCCCGTGATCCGCCGCCTTGTCAAAAATGGCCTCCCCGTTTCCTGCGCCCTCACTTACATGCTGGCCGCACCGATTTTTAATCCCGTCACCGCAATCAGCACTTATAAAGCCTTTAATGATTCCTACTCGGTTGCCGGAGCGCGCCTCTTCATGGCTTATGCCATCGCCGTGCTTGTTGGCCTCGTGATGGCCCGCATCGCGCATTCCCATTTCTTAAAACCGAGTGTTCAAAAAGGTGGTCACGAACACCACCACCCGCGAAACCTCACCTCAGCCATGAATAATTCGCTGCGTGACCTCATGGACGTCGGCCTCTACTTCACCATCGGTGTCGTGCTGACCGCCTTGATGAAGAGCACTGTGATCGATCCTAATTCAGACTTCTGGATCAATCTCGAAAGCAACTCCCTCCTCGCCACACCCGCAATGATGGTCCTCGCCTTCATCCTCAGCCTCTGCTCCACCTCGGATGCCTTCATCGCCGCAAACATCGGGAATTTTAAATACGGCCCGAAACTCGCCTTCATGGTCTTCGGCCCTATGATGGATGCGAAGTTGATCTTCCTCTACTCCACCGTCTTCCGTTGGAAATTCATCGTCGCCTTACTGATCAGCCTTTTCATTCTCACCGGAGCCTTCTCCCTCTTCGCGGAAGGCGCGATTGAACAGCTTTATCAAATCGAACTCGAAGCCATTCAGACTAAGGAGGTCTCGCCATGAGTCATGCCGAAGCCCGCCTCTTCGGACTTCTCGCCACCATCTGGGGCGGAGTGCTCGTGTATTTCTACCATTCCTTCCGGATCAAAAAATACCTCGCCCCCGACTTCCACCACCTCGTTCTCATCGGCGGTATTGGCATCATCATTCTCGGAATCTTTCACCTGATCAACCCAAAGCCCAAGCCTGAGAACACAGAAGATTCCTGCTGCGACCATCATCACGAGCATCACGCACACACCCACGACCATGATGACGACTGCACTGACTGTCATCACGAACACGATGGCCACGGCCCCGCCATCACCTACGCACTCACCCTCCTCCCTCTCATCGGCACCCTTTATCTCACCCAAGATCAACTCTCCGACTACGGCATCGCCCGGAAAAGTAGTGCCTCTAAAGAGACTCTCGCCAAGATCGCCCCTCCCCCACCCTTCACCCGTGCCGACCTCGAAAAGCGCGTCCCTAAAAATGCCGCTGGTGATTTCCAGCTCTCCATCGTCACCCCGAGTTACATCGCAGGTGATCGCGAGGTCGAGCCCATCTTCGATGGCCTCCATGTCGAATTCGAAGGCCGCCTCGGTGACCTCCAGAAAAACAACCCCGGAGGAACACGCCGCCGCATTTACCGCTCTATCATCAGTTGCTGCGCAGCGGATATGGCCGTCGTCGATGTCCCACTCGCTTTCGAAGACGCTGAAAAAATCCCCCTCATCGATAACGGCGAATGGGTCAAAGCCTCCGGCACCCTCACCTTCGAGACCCACGGAACCGATCGATTCCCACTTTTAAAAGTCCGCACCATGGAAAGAGCGGAAGAACCTTACGAAGAATTCCTTCTCCGCCAATAGCATCATGTCCACCCTGAACGCCCTTCGTGATCAACTCCTCGGCACCGTCCTTGGTTCCGCAGAATCCGTTGACCTTCTTCTCGTCTCTCTCCTTGCGCGCGGACACGCCCTCATCACCGGGCCTCCCGGAATTGGAAAAACCACCCTCGCACAAACCCTCGCCACCTCACTCAGCGGAACATTCAAGCGAGTCCAGTTCACCCCCGATCTCCTTCCCTCAGATATTCTCGGCTACAATCTTTGTCGGCCACAGACTGGTGAATTCGATTTCATCGCTGGCCCTATTTTCGCAAATCTCCTTCTTGCGGACGAAATCAACCGCGCTTCTCCACGAACTCAATCATCCCTCCTAGAAGCAATGAACGAGCGGCAAGTCACCATCGATGGCGAAACACGCGCGCTCCCTGACCCCTTCATGGTCGTCGCCACTCAAAACGACACCTCCTCCACCGGAACCTTCCCCCTGCCCGAGCCCCAACTCGACCGCTTCCTCCTCTCGATCCCGATGAGCCTTCCGGACGATACCACCCAGCTCGAAATCCTCAAATTCCACGCGCACCAATCTCAGCTCCCGCAAACGCAAGCGCTCTTCACCCTCGAAGCCCTCCGCCTCCTTCAAGAAAAAGGAGCGCGCCTTCCCGTCTCAGACACCCTCCAGCGTTACCTCCTCTCCCTTTGTCAAACCGTCCGCACCGTTCTCGGAAACGACCATGCCGTGTCCACTCGTGCAACCCTCGCCCTCCAACGCGCCGCGCAAGGAGCCGCACTTCTCGACGGCCAAGACTCCGTCCACCCAGACCACGTCCAGAGCATGTTCCCTCACGTTCTACGCCACCGCCTCTTAGCCGAAGACACCCCAGAGCCTGACCAGCTTCTCCTTTCCGCTCTCGAGCAAACTCCTGTTCCTTGAAACATCTCCTTTTAAAGAATAAACTCCTCCTGTGGAACCCGCCCTGCGCCTTTTAAAAAACCTCATCACACTGGTGCTCGTCGCCTCCGTGATCACGCTGATTGGCGGGCTGATCTACCTGAATCAAATCGGATTTCCCGGCCAATATGGCGATTGGGTTCGCCAGGAATTTTCAAAACGCGGCGTCGAAGTCAAATTTGATTCCCTCCGCTTCAGCCCAACTCAAGGACTCATCGCAACCGATGCTCAATTCTTTGCCGATCCCTCCGCGCCCGAACCCTCAGTCACCGCCGATTACCTCTCCATCGATATCGACAAAGCTCTCGCACTGCGCGGCCAATTCGAACTCCGTGAGATCATCGTCACTGGAGGGCGAGCGCGGCTCAAGCTCGACGAGGATGAAATCATCGCCTCCGAGATTAATGCCGAAGTCACCATCAGTGAAAATCAACGCCTGCAAATTCGTAACGCCACCAGCCTCATCGAAGGTCTACATGTCTCTCTCGAGGCCGATCTCGATCTCCCCGTAAAAAAAGACCCCGCTGATGAGGAAAAAAAGCCTCCGCGAAATCACAAAATTCTCCGGGACGCCCTCAAAGAACTCACTCTCTGGAAGTTCCCCACCACACAACCTCCCAAGCTCTCTCTTCAAATCAGAGGAGACCTCCAAGATCTCTCTCATATCCGGACCGAATTCGAGATCGAAGGCAATGACCTCGTCCGAAACAACTACGCGCTCGGCTCCCTCTCGCTCCGTGGAGAATTCTTCGACAACTTCGCCTCGATCGACAAAATCTTCCTCGCCGATGACAGTGGTGAAGTCGAGGGGAAAGCCGATTGGAACATCAAAACGAAACAGGGCCGTTTTGAACTCACCTCCAGCATCGACATTAAGAACTTCCTTTCTTCCAGCTTTGATCTCGAGATCATGACTGATCTCACCCACCTCGACCCACCTCACATCCAAGTCCAAGGCGAGATCTCCCAAAAACCGGACCAAAAACTCAGCATCCAGACCCGCGGCTTTGCCGACCTAGGCCCTTTCCACTTTCTTGAGCACCGCTACGACCAGCTCCAAACTCAGTTCTCTTGGAATGATGGAGACCTCTACCTTCAAGATCTCAAAATCACGGAAAAGGAGCACGCGCTCATCGGCGACCTCCTCATCAAAGGCGACCTTGTCCGCTACCGCGTGAAGTCCAACCTTCCGCTCACCGCCTTTTCCCCCTTCATTAAGAAAGACAGCCCGACTGACCGCATCATCTCTCGCTTTCAATTCGGAAAAGAATCCACCCTCGCCGTAGATCTTGAAGGTCACCTCAATCGCACTCATTTCAAAGGAGTCACTGCGATCGGAAAAATGCAGAGCACGAAGCTCCGCTATCGTGATATTGCACTACACCATCTCTCGTCCGATTTCGTTCTCAATCCTACCAAAATCGAGTTCTCAAATATCAAAACCCGCCTGAATGATGATGCAGAAAAAGCGCGCCTCCGCTTCCGTGGCCCTCCTTCTGAGCCCATCACCGTGGATCGTGTCCAAGTCGACCTCAAGTCACGCATTACCTACGTGAATAATCTCCAAGGCACCTTCTGGCCTAGCCCCATTGTCCGCGCTTTCGCAACTCAAACAGCTAGCCATTTGGAAACAAATTACCGCTTCCATAATCCCCCCACCCTCACCCTCACCGGCGCGTTTTCCGGCTATCGAGACAAGCCTGAGGACACCCACTTCCTCGTCACCCTCCGTACCACCGGCCAGACCGATTACCCCTTTCTAGGCCGTGATCTTCCTACCAAAGACCTCCGCGCAGATATCACCATGAAGGGGCGTGATCTCAAGGTCGAGCGCCTTGCCTTCGCCACTCTCGAAGGAATCGCAGCCGGCCGGATTGGGGTGAAGATCATTCCAGATGCCCCGGATACTTACACCGGGGACATCCGCTGGAATGATATCTCCTTCCCCTCGCTCTCGAAAGTCTACCGTTTCGATCAGGTTGAAAAAGGAACCCTCCTCGGCCGTATTCAGTTCAGCGGAGCCGGAAGTGATCTCCGCCGCTTTAATGCAAAAGGCGGACTTGAGCTAAAAGACGGAGATCTTGTTTCCCTCCCCGTTCTCGGCCCACTCTCCCCACTCATGGCAGGCATCCTTGGTGATAAGCGCATGGGCTACGAGCGCGCCAAAAACGGCCAAGCAAATTTCCAAATCCAAAAAGGCGTCTGGAACACTGAGAATCTCATCGCGAGCTCAGAAAATATTACCCTCACTGGGAACGGCTGGGTGGATCTCAAAACACTGAAAATGGACATGATCTTACGCGCCAATGTCCGTGGATTGCTTGGCATCGTCGCCCTTCCACTCAGCCCTTTTCAAGGCCTTGTCCAATTCCGCGGGACGGGACAATTCACCAAGCCAACATGGCAAAACGCAACCTTCACCGCGCCTCAGAATGACTCTGATGCCATTTTCAAAAACCCCTTGAAAAGAATCGGACGCTAGTGCGGGTTTAAGAAAAAAAACCCTAAAGCTTCGTCTCGAGCGCCGCGATCACCCCACGCGCTTTTGCCCGTGCGTTTTCAATATCAGCACCACGTCCCAGCCCCACCGCCATCCGACGTTTTCCGGTAACTTGTGGCTTCCCGAATAAACGCAACTGGGTGTCTGGCTCCGCAAGCGCATTTTCAAGATTCCCAAAGCTCACACGCTCAGAAACCCCTTCCACCACATGCGCACAAGAAGCACTCGCCCCATGTTGGTAAATATTCGGAATCGGCATTCCTAAAATCGCCCGCGCATGAAGCGCAAATTGACTCAGGTCTTGCGAAATCATCGTCACCATCCCGGTGTCATGCGGACGTGGTGACACTTCAGAAAAAATCACCTCATCCCCTTTCACAAAAAGCTCCACCCCAAAGACGCCGTACCCACCAAGATTCTCCGTCACCCTTGCCGCCATCTCCTGCGCACTCGCAAGTGCAGCATCCGTCATCGGCTGCGGCTGCCAACTTTCACGATAGTCTCCATCAACCTGAATATGCCCAATCGGCTGACAAAACGAAGTTCCACCCACATGCCGAACCGTCAACAAGGTGATTTCATAATCAAATTCTACAAACCCCTCCACAATCACTTTTCCCGCTCCAGCACGGCCACCCTCCTGCGCATAATCCCACGCAGACTGAACATCGGACTCCGTCTTTAAAGTCGACTGACCCTTTCCAGATGAAGACATGATCGGCTTGACCACACAGGGCAGCCCGATCTCTTCAATCGCAGCCTGATATTGCTCAAGCGTGCCTGCGAAACGATATGGCGAGGTCAAACAACCCAGCTCCTCAGCCGCCATCCTGCGAATCCCCTCACGGTTCATCGTCAGCTGAGTGGCACGCGCCGTCGGGATGATCGTGACCTTCCCTTCAGCTTCAATTTCAGCCAAAGTATCAGTCGCAATCGCCTCCACTTCCGGAACTACTAAGTCAGGCTCTTCTTCCTCAATCACCCTGCGCAGCGCCTTGCCATCAAGCATCGAAAAAACATGGGAACGATCTGCCACCTGCATCGCCGGAGCATTGGCATATGCATCACACGCGATCACCTCGACCCCATAACGCTGAAGCTCAATCACCACTTCCTTCCCAAGCTCACCCGAGCCGCAAAGCATCACCTTTTTCGCCGTATCAGTAAATGGAGTTCCAATAGAAGTCATACCCAAACTTAAAATGACACCGCATGAAGAGGGGAGAAAAAAACTCGCGAGTTGTTCACCGATCCATTTCCCATCAAAAATAATCCCAGCCGCAAAAAACGGAGGATGAGAAGGATTTCATTTGTCTGAAAATCCTCTCCCTTTCGGTTCTCCTTTGCTGAGGCTCTGCCCCTTTCTACCACTTTCTACCTCGTTTTACGCCACTCGCCCTCCCCCCCGTTTCCGCGTCATAAGATCAGTGTAAACACTGGGATTAAGAGGGTTTTCTCTTGAAGTATGATTGGCATGAATGGCGTGCGGTTTCCTCTTCACGAATTGGGAAGAGGAATGTTGCTTAGTATCCAATCCTCAAAATGAATTCTATTCTTCAATTCCAAATCTTTAATCTCAGCTTTCATCGGCGCAAAAGGGGGCGAATCATTTTCAAAATAATAACTTAGAAAAACACTATCTCCATCAAATCGAAATTTCAAAATAAGCTCCCCATCAACTGATTGCAGACAACATTCATTAGGAAATTCTCCACCAGCCAAAATGGAAAAACTTTTTAGATGAAACCAAGATTTCAACTGCAAGCAAAAAGAATACTCTCTGTGAGTTATTGAAAGCAAAAAAGATTCTCCATTTTCTTCATATTTATCGACTGATAAATTAACACAAAGAGATTCACTTCCACTATCATCAAGATGAAAATATTTATAGTTCATTTTTTTAAAAACCAGGAACACCCGGTGAATTACCAGCTCCTCTTTGAGGATGAATTACTCGGCAAGGGCAGCGTCTAGTTGAACAAGACGAACATTGGAATCCCAAAGATAGCGCCACCTGGCGCCCTTTGTCAAATTCCCATCGTCATCATATTGCGGGCTTGTGGTGGCGAGATCAATCCAGTGCCCTCCGCGAATA
>JBDNAW010000089.1:0-38683 GCA_039768255.1 Akkermansiaceae bacterium
CCTTTGGCGTTTATCGACACCTCTTCCGCTCCTCAGATGGATATTTGCGCTGGGAAAATAACGAACGGAATTTTTGTTGAAGATGAGAGCAGGGATTTAGGAAGAGCTGAATGTGCTGAGTATTTTCGATCTCTGCGTGAGCCGTTTAGGATGTATCTCGAAGAGAAAGGTGATCCAATTGCGCTAGAGGTTTTGGAAAGGATCTAGTCGAAGTTTGGACAATTGGGTCGTGTGAGGGGCTACTTTCTGCGCATCCCGAAGCTCGGCTTGCGGTGATGATGTCGAATCACCATCACGCGGACACAATCGAGACGTTGTTCGAAGAGAATGTGATAAGGGAATTTCTTAAGATTCCGTCTCCGATATCCGGAAGGGTCGAAATGTTGTCGCTCAGGAAACTCAAACACGTGATCCAAGGCATTGTTCAGTTCAGCCCAAAAACGATCTGCGAGTTCTGGCGAAATCTGAGCATATTGTCTCTCGATTCCACGCGCGTCTTCCGCAGCCTGAGGATGAAAAATTTGCTCCATCGCTACTAGCGACCACAGGCTTGATTAAATTCCTCACGAGTGAGGCCCTTGACCTCACCTGAATCCAATTCGGCACTCCGACGCATCAACTCATCATCATCAACCCAGTGATGGACGGTCTCCAATGAACCCAAGAGATAAGCTGCTAACTCAGCCCGCTCTGGCTCTGAGAGCTCCGAGGCTGCGCGGCGGACGTCTGAAATCATAGGGGTAATTTAACTCACAAACTTTCAAAGCGCGAGGGCCGATTTTTCGGGGAAATGTCGGTGGACGTGGCTGAGCAGACGTAAGGCTGGAAACACCCGAGGGCATTTCACCCACGCTCCATATTATTTATACCGCCACTTCCTTCGCCGGCACAGTCTTCCCGTGTGGTAGGTTCTCAGGCAGCTCGGCAAATTCTCCAACACGCTCGAAGAGTTCAGTATAATCTTTGTCCATGAGGTCACCGATGAGGCAGTCGGTGAGGTCATGGTGGATTTCGCCGTATTTCATGACGACGTCTTTGAAGCTAAAGTCCTGATCGTAGAAGGCGTAAACAAGCTTCCGCATCCACTCGATACCTGCACAAAGTCGCTCGCCGTAGGGCTGGAATTGGGCGGCGGAGGTGTCTTTTTGGTCGAGAGCATTTGCGACAGCATCCGCTCCCATCGATCCGCTCGTCAGGGCGAGATAGACGCCGGATGAGAAGACGGGATCGAGAAAGGCGAAGGCATCGCCGATGAGGATGAGACCATCGGTGGCACAGTGCTCGGCACGGTATGAATATTCACCGGCAACCCAGTATTCGCCGACTTGCTCGCCCTCGGAGAGGTGGTCTTCGACCCATTTGTTATTTTTGATCTCGCGATCGTAAATCTCCTTCAGATCACGGCCATCGCGGTAGAGGTAGTCGCGCTCGGCCACGATTCCGGTGCTGACGATATCGTCCTTCAGCGGGATATTCCAGAACCAGCCCTTGCCTTCAACGTAAGCCACAGTGGTCGCGCCTTCATCGATGCCGGGATCGCGTTTCGCGCCTTTGTAGTTGGTCCAAATGGCGATCTTATTGAGCTTGGGATCACGCTTCCGCCATTTCTTTTTCCGCTGGAAAAGAGCATCGCGCCCGGAGGCATCCATCGTGACTGGAGCGCGGAGCTCGTAGCGGGAGCCGTCATCGCCCTCGGCTTTGACGCCAACGACGAAGCCATCTTCTTCGAGGAAACCAATGACTTTGACGCCTTCTCGGACCTCTGCTCCGGCCTCGCGAGCACGCTCCATGAGCATAGTGTCGAAGGTCTCACGATCGACCTGCCACGTGCGCGTGCGTGGGTGATTGGAGTGTTTTTCAAAGTAGAAAGGCGCGGAAAGTTGGCCGTCTTGATTCACGAACTGCACGCTGCGTTTACTTTGGAAGCCGTGCTCGTTGAGCTTATCGACCATGCCGAGGCGTTCAATCGTGTCATAACAATGCGGGATGAGCGATTCACCGACGTGGTAGCGGGGGAAGTGCTCCTTTTCTAAAACGATGACTTTTTTCCCCTTCTCTTCGGCGAGAATGGTAGCAGCGGACGTTCCGGCAGGGCCAGCTCCGATGATGATGACATCGCAATCGTAGGAAAGGTGGGAGATCATGAGGGTTCGCGGGGTAAGATTTCGAGAATGCGGGCGAGCACGCGGTCATCCGGATTCAGGAGTTGATTATAGCGTCCAAAGAGAGATTTGCCACCGGTTGAGGGAAAAAAATCAGGGGAAAAATCGTCTCCGCCAATCGCAAAGAAGGACTCGGGCGCGCTTTTATACGGCAGGCCACTGGTGTTGAGGATGTTACCGAGAGGCTCGCCTTTCCCCGTGATGCGCTCGCGGAGGTCATCGGAGAAATTTTGGAGGTGGATTTCGATCAAGCCATATTCGACCGTCTTCTCTCTGACCGAAAGAATGACCTCCCGCATGTAAAGATCAGCTACCAAGTATTCTTGGATGACTTGAAGCTTTACTTCTCCGCCGTGAAAGTCGGCCAGCGTCGAGGTCATATCACGATCGTGCGAAAGAAGCTGTTGGTAAGGCCGCTCAATTTCAAATTCCGAAACCCACCGCAAGTCCACCCCTTTCAGGCCGGAGGCGGTGAGCATTGATTTGATCGCCCGGGAAAATTCCATCGTTCGGGATACTACACGAGCTTGTCCGTGCGGTGCTCGGGGAGGAAGAAGTCGTGCAGGATGTTATCGACGCAAAGCAGGCCATCGCGCTCGAGGAGGATTTTTCCGCCGTCGACTTTCAAAAGCTCTTCACCCTGAAGCTGATCTAACTCACGAGCCCAGCGCCCGAGGACATCGACTCCAAATTTATCGCTGAAGTAATCCGGCTCCACTTTTCCGAGTTTCATCTGGAGAATGAACTCGCGGATCATGCGTTGCTCCTTAGTGGTGCGGAAGCTCCGCTTGGTAGGCATCTCACCAGCGTCGATGGCCTTGGTGTAGTCATCAATCTCCGTGAGATTTTGATAATGCACTCCCGCAGCATGCGAGAAGGACGCGACACCGAGACCTAAAAGATCCGCTCCTCCCCAAAGGGAATCACGGTAAATAAATTTTGTTTGATCTGGGTCCTTCACCGCGGTGTAGCCGGACTTAATGGCGTAGCCCGCAGACTCTAGCGCGGCGAAGGCTTCTTTCACCCAGCGGCGTTTCGTCTGCCAATCAGCGACAGGCGCGATGAGCTTTCCGGTATCCTTCATCTCCTTGTAGATGGTGGTATTATAAGGAATCTCCATCTGGTAAATGGTGACGCTATCCGGTGCGAGCTCGATCGTTTTCTCGATGTTGCGCTGCCAGTTCTCTTCGGTCTCCTCAATCATTCCGGCGATGAGGTCGATGTTGATCTGATCGAAATTTTCCGCCTGCGCGCGCTCATAAGCACGGCCCACTTCTTTGGAACGATGAGCCCGGCCATTGATCTCCAAAATACGGTCATCGAAGTTTTCAATCCCGAGACTCAAGCGAGTGACCCCGATGTCTTTGATCGCAGAAAGCTTCCCCGGGTTGAGCGTGCCCGGCTCACACTCGAAGGCAACTTCCTCAGCCTCATCCCAGGGGAGGAGCTTTTTCATGCGGTCAGTGAGATCACCAAGCTGCTTTGCGGAAAGATAAGACGGAGTTCCCCCGCCGAAGTAAATGAACTGTGGTTTACGGCCCTCGATGAGCGGTTTGCGAGACATCACTTCCAGCTCCTGCACGGTGGAATCAAGATACCTCTTGATGTCATCCGCACTCTTATCGGTGTAGACGCGGAAATAGCAAAAATGGCAGCGCTTTCGGCAAAACGGAATGTGGTGATAAAGCCCGAGCGGCACACCTGCCTTCGGCGCCTGATTGTAGGCCTCCGTGACCTGACCATTCTGATCGTCCGACCAGAAGGAAAAGGGAGGATAATTAGAAATAAAGTAATTTCCGGCCCGAGTGGCCTTTTGATCGGCGGGAGTGGCTGCGCTCATGAGTGAATGGATTGTGCAAAATGCACCCTGTCATTACAGGCCGCAAACAAGATTTTTTCAGGAGATCGAGCTGAGATGCTCGTTTTATCAGGAAATGATGTGTTCCTAATCGAGAATCCACTGCGACTTGATCATCTTTCCCTGCCCAGTGGGTAAAGATGATACGCACCTCTCAAAAAGTGGCGAACTACCGCTCTACCAATTCCTGATAGCTCTTTGCATGGGCCGATTTAGCATTCATCGTCTGAGGTGACTTGTTTTCCACTGCTTGTTCCAGCACAAGATGAGGCGAGATTCCTTTTTGCTGAAGGACATCAAAGAGGCGGCGGTAGTCGATATCGCCCTCCATTGTGAACGCTTCTTTCCAAACTCCCTTTTCTGATTGGCGGAGGTGCAGCTCAACCACGCGCTCATGGTAGTGTGTCACCGTATCGAAGAGCGCGACTTCAGAATTTCCACAGCCACGATAAATCCAATGGGAATCGAGGCAGAACTTCACCGCCTCTGGAGAAGTCCCCGTGAGCATGTGATGAAACTCTCGAGCGCCATGATCAAGCTCCATATCGTGATTATGATACGCGAGGGTCACTCCTTCTTGTGCCAGCGTTGTGCCCAGCTCATTAAGTGCCGCCGCTTGCCTCTTGAGCTGCGCGTCAGTCTTTGCATCCTTTCTTCCCCATCGGATCGGCGAAGGATTGGTAACGATGATTTTTAAGCCAAGAGACTTTCCCGCACGAGCCACGGCAAGGACATGCTCCATGCTTTGTTGAATTTTAGCGGCATCATGCAGCGTGCTATTTGTGTAGAGCGACCGCATCTCAAGCTGATGCTTCTTGAGAAACGGAGCCATTGTTTTCAACTCATCAGCGTGATTGATACATGGCTCATACCCTTGGAAGCCTGCCTCAGAGACCTGCCCGAGCAAACCATCCGAATGCCCGGGAAAATCCGCTTTCTCGCGGCCGTAAAACGTCGTCCAAGGATAAGAATTCGTCGCGATATGCTGCTCGACTTTTTCGGCGGAGCGTGCCGGCAAAGAGGAAGCAGCGAGAAGAGTGAGTGCGTGCCGACGTTTCATCAACTCAGTAAAACAATCCACTGACAAGAACGCGAGGATTTGCTTACCTCCCATTCATGGCCTCCCTCAGTATTTCACTCACTGTTGAAGATCGTTTTTCCGCGATGGACTTTTACAAAGAAGCCTTCGGTGCAGAAATTCTCTACCAACTCGGCAGCCCCGAAACAGACCTCGCCGAACCTGAAGATCAATGGGGGGGGAATCGAGCCGCAACGGTCGTCGATCCATCAAGTGACCGCTGGGGCCTGAGTCATTTGATCGAGCAGGCTTCCGATGAGAAATTGAATCGTCGCGCCATGAAGCAGTTTGGAGGAGGAGCAGAATAATGGCTGACCTTCCAACCACCGCCGACGCTCTCAATCTCGGTTCTTACGAACGACATATTTTCCTCTGCGCGACTCCTGAAAAAGCGAAATGCTGTCAGGCAGAGGAAGGAATGAAATCTTGGCAGTTTTTAAAAACCCGCCTCAAAGAACTCGGCCTCGGCGATCCACAACCCACCATTCATCGGACAAAAGCTGACTGCCTTCGCGTCTGCATGCGTGGCCCCGTCGCCGTGGTCTACCCAGAAGCCGTCTGGTATCACTCCGCCACTCCTGAAAACCTCGAGCGCATTATTCAAGAACACCTCATCGGCGGCAAACCCGTTCAAGACATCATCATCGAAGGCGCAAATTAACCTTTCCCATCAAGCACCTTAAGCCGGAGAGCAAAATCGAAATCACCTCCCCCGACTCAGGAGGCCACCACTCCAGCCCCACTCCCCAAAGCGTGATCATTGCACCATGAAAGCCTCCCTTGCCGCCTCACTCGCCATCCTTTTCATCCTGTTCAGCGTATCGCTTGCTCAAGAAAAGAGACAAAAAAGAGCATTCCTTCCCAATCATCCCATTCCAAAAAGCGAAGTCCTCGAACTCACGGGTGAGCTCACCGACACCAAGCTCCGCCGCGATATTCGCATCCTCTGGCTCTTCGGGCCCGAAGACCACCGCGGCGGTGAACACGCTATTTTTCCACGTAAGGCTGATCGTTATAAATCTTCAACTCGTAAGACCCATCTTCCTGTTGCTCCGCCATCCAGAGGCCCACGTTATCCAAGCCTCTTCTGGCTTCTCCAGTAGGAGCGTTTTTCAAAAGCAACTTCAAGAGCGAGACACCAGAGCTGTTATGGCCCGCGATGAGGATCGACTTATCCGATCCACCAAAACGTTTCTCAAGCAAGTCGATGGCGTTGAGAGACACCTTCTTCATGTAAGCCGCCTTTAAATTGTTGTCACTGTCTCTCGGATATCTTGCGTAGTTGTTTTCTCCACCTTCACGGACGGAAAAAATCTGAGCTTCTTCTTCCGGAATCTCGATAGCATCGCCCTTGTTTAAAATGTCTTTTTTTATCTCGGGCAAGCCCTCGTTGAGGATCACTTGCATGCCAAAGCCTTCGCGCAGCTCAGGCCATACTTCGGCCTTTTTACCCTTCGCCTTGAGATAGGGAAGGATGGTATTCCGGGCTCTCCACATGGGACTCGAGACGACAAAGTCGAAGTCATATTTCTTCAGCTTCTCGGTCGCGGTGACCACCTCCTTCAGCCCCTTCGGCGTGAAGACATCCGGATTGCCCACGTAGGCAGGCCACTCCGATTCCGGCACTCCCTTTTCCTGCCAAGCCTTCTTCACGTTGTGCCCGCCTTCCGCGTGACGCATGTAGTAAATTTTGAGTCCTGCATCGGCGACGCTCAAAAACGCAGTGGAAAAAATCAACGTGAGAAGAGTGAATGGTTTCATGGGAGAGCCCAATGCTGGGGGAAACGCTGAGTAGATCAAGCTTTGGAATTGCATCGCTTTGCACGAAGTGAGGTGGACCCGAAAACTCGGCCAGTGGGAAGCTAAGATCCACAAGGCTCCTGTTTTTCTCTGGCAGTCCTCTTCCATGCTGGCCACGATTGGTCATTCATTCGTGGCTCGCTTTCCATTTCGTCATCTTTTCTCGTTACTCGTCTTTGCAGTCGCGCAAGCTGGTGCAGCTCGAGATGCTAGTGAGGCATCTATTTCTGAATTAGAAAAGGAACTCGAAACCATCGATACGGAACTAAACTCGCTTGCTCAAATCAGTCTGAACAGTGGGGTGGGATCGATCGGTTATCGCTCGGCGACTTTTCCAAACGCAAAGGGGAAGACCTCGATCAAGATCGATCTAGGGCAAGACTTTAGGATCGATGAGATCGTTTTGGTTCCGACCCTTTGGCGAGATGCTCAGAGTGGGTTTATCTTGGATGGTTTTCCGTTGGCATTCGATATCCGCATCGGCAGGGATGATGAAGAGGGGACTCTTGTAGCAGAGATTCGGGAGGAGAGTGACAAGCTTCCGGGGATCGGGCCACTGGTGATCCCTGCTTCCGGCGAGACGGCATCGTGGGTGAAGATTGAAACGTCGCGGCTCTCACAACGGGCTTTTGATGGCTTATATATCTTTCAGCTCTCGGAAGTGTTGGTCTTCGAGGGGGAGAAGAATGTCGCACTCCGCAAGCGGGTCATTCCATTAAAAGAGTCTCAGGATCTCGATGCGTGGAACCGGCAGAACTTGGTTGATGGCATTGTGCCCTATGTCATGAATTCCGCGAAAGGACTTCAGAGCCGGGCCTTGGTGGCGCATGGGACGGGGGAGCCAGTCATCGAGATCGACCTCGGGGAAGTGCTTCCCCTTTCTGGGATTCGACTCCATGCAGCGGATCAGAGCGATACTGTTCCGCAGGCCTATCCTGGGGATTATGGACTTCCGCGCCGCTTCAGAGTCGAAGCCGCCAAGCGCGCCGATTTTTCAGATATTCAGGTATTGCTTGAGGGGAAAATTGACTCGATTTACTGTACTGGCCCGATGATGGATTGGCAATTTCCAGAGACGAATTGTCGTTATATTCGTCTTGTGGCCACGGAGCCATATTTATCTAACATGGGGCAGACCGGCCCATCTAAGATCGCTTTTGCCGAGATTGAGCTGCACTCAAACGGGAGGAACGTCGCGCTCGGTAAAGCGGTGACCTCTAACTTTCCTCCGGTGGGAAGCACTCGCTCACTGTCCGCACTGACCGATGGAAACAATCTCTATGGAGAAATCCTTCCCGTGAGAAAATGGATGAATCAACTGGCGCAACGTGATCAGCTGGAAAATCGGCGTCCCTTTGTTACGGCGCAACTGGCAGAGCACTATGCTCAGCAGAAGATTAATTTGAAGCTCATGTTCTGGATCGCTGTTATCCTGATCGCAGGAATTGGCTTTCTGATTTTATATTACCGCCGCCGGAGTCGGAGACAAGAGGCTCTTATCAGAGAGCGGATCTCAGCGAACCTCCACGATAATCTCGGGGCCAACCTCCATGCCATCGGCTTGTTGGGGGATTTGGCAAAAGAGGCGGTTGATGATCCAGAGGAGCTGATCGATACCGTGGAGCGGATCCGACTCCTCACGGAGCGGACTGGGCGTGCCGCGCGTGACTGCGCCAACATGATCGAGGCGACCGATCTCTTTCAGGATTTGGTTGCTGAAATGAAGAGAGACTCCAAGAGCTTTCTCGCTGATCTAAAGCACGACTTGTCTTTTGGGGGTGAGGATTTTTTAAAGCAGCTTTCGCGGCGCCGCCGCATTGATCTTTTTCTTTTTTATAAGGAGGCGCTTATCAATATCATTCGCCACTCTGGGGCAACCTCGGTGAAGACTCGCTTGGTGGCGGATGGAAAGGAGGTCCGCTTAACGGTCACGGATAATGGTCATGGCCATGAGGGTGAGTTTCCGGCATCTTTACAGCGACGCGCACGACTACTCGGAGCTCACTCGCGCGTCACGCAGCCAGATTCAGGAGGCACCCAGATTACTCTTATTCTCAAAACTCAAAAGTTCGAATTCTTCAAATGATCCAATCCATCACCGTCATGCTAGTGGAAGACAGCCGTGAATACCGCGAGGTCATTCAGCTTGCCCTAAAGCGAGATGGAAGCATCGACCTTTTGAGCGAGTTCGGAACTGCAGAAATCGCTCTGCGGAGCATTCGCGCTCCGGAAGCTCCGCGTCCGGATGTCATCCTTCTCGACCTCCGCCTCCCCGGAATGAGTGGACTCGACGCTCTCGCGCACTTCAAAGACTCCGCTCCGGACTCCAAGGTCATCATTTTGACCCAATCCGACAACGAAGCCGACGTCCTCCGCGCCATTGCACTCGGAGCAGCGGGCTACCTCCTCAAGTCATCCACCGCGACTCAAATCAAAGAAGGCATCCGCGTCGTCATGAGCGGTGGCGGCACTCTCGACCCAGCGGTAGCCAAGTTCCTCATGACCTCGCTTCAAGCGCAGCTTCCGAAAACTGAGATCGAAAACATCCTCACCGATCGGGAAATGGAAATTCTCTCCCTGCTCGGCGATGGCCTCGTTAAAAAGCAAATCGCAGAGAAACTCAGCATCAGCTACCCCACCGTCGATACCCACGTGAGCCACATTTACGAAAAACTCAACGTTCACAATGCGCCATCGGCGATCAACGTCGCCCATCGGCTCGGCCTTTTCCGCTAGCTGTCCATCAGGTGTTCGCCTGATGGCGGGATCAGCGATTTTCTGAAAAACTTTCCTGATGAAACATTTTTTCTCCGCCCTCGCTCTTTTTCTGAACCTAGCCCCCAACACCCAGGCCGCCTTACCCGATATCGGAGAACAACCATGGATGGGCTGCTTCGCCATTGCCAAGAGCAGTAAGGCCCACGTGAAAGTCTTCACGGAAGGTGGTCTCCTCGTCCAACCGATCTCCCCGAAAGGTGAGCCCTGGGCTTATGTGAGAACGCCTCTGACTTACGGGATCGAAAAGACATTGCCGAATGGCCGAAAACAAATCCTCGAAGTCATCCCCGAATCACTCGAATCCGATGACGAAACAACCGTCAAATTCAAAGAAACGACCATCCGAGGCGAGGTTGAAGGAGGGGCGACCTTTGAGGTCGTCATCGAGCACAATCGCGGCAAAGTCTCGATCGGAGGAAAAGTCACCAGTCCGGGAACCCACGATACCGAATCTCTGCGCTTCCACGTTTCCGCCCGAATCCTCAATTTTTATGCTCGGAAAAAACGGAACCTCGCGAACGATCGCGAAGCCTTCGAAGAACTCATCAAAGATGATTCTCTGAAGTTTAAAAGAGTCGATGGCAAAAAGGTAGAACTCGACTTCATCGAACCCCGCGACATGAGAAGCGAGGAAATCAATGGCACGGGCGTCAAAGAAGCCGTAGTGAACATCACAACCTTGAAAAAGGAATTCAAGTTCGATGCGACCGGGAAATCGTCCTTCACCTTTTTCAATCGTAAGGGCTCTGAACTCAATGAGGGCATGATCCTCAACTGGACAACCGACCCCAAGGAGGACAAAAAGGGAGACGCGCGCTTCGTGTTCTTGGTCGAGTAAATTCTCCGCAGCCTGTCTTCTCACAATCGCTTTACTAGACGATGCGCCTCCTCCTCTTCCTCACCCTCCTCGGCTCTCTCCCCGCCGCCGAGCGCCCCGCGAAACCCAACGTCGTCCTCATCCTCACCGATGACCTCGGCTGGCAGGATGTGAAATGCTACGACATCGACGAACCCTCGCCGATGGAAACGCCCCACCTCGACGCCCTAGCCAAGAAAGGCATCAAGTTCTGGCAGGCTTACGCCCCCTCTCCCACCTGCGCTCCCTCCCGCTGTGCCATCATGAGCGGAAACCACCCCGCGCGTGCGCAAAAGACCCACGTGGTCGGCGGCAACCCTCCTGCGCCCTACCACCTCACCGCTCACGCCATGATGCCCCCGTGGTACAGCGGCCGCATGCCCGCCGGCGAAATGACCCTCGCCAAAGCCCTCCGCCGAAACGGCTACACCACCGGCCACGTCGGGAAATGGCACATGGCCATCAATCATCGCGCCTTCCCCCAACCCGAAGACCAGGGCTTCGATTGGACCCGCTCGCATCTCGGCGTTACCTCCCGTATGAAACCCGATCGCCTCTCCGGCTTCGCCACCGCCGAAAAAGACGACCCCTTCCGTCTCGATCAAAACGGCATCCCGTTTGACCAGACAAACCACGACGCCCTCACCTTCCTCCGTGAGAAAAAAGATAAGCCCTTCTTCCTCTACTACGCCACCTGGCTCGTCCACACCCCCATCCACACCCGCAGCAAATCCCTTTACCAAAAATACTGCGCCAAGCTCGGCGTCACCCCGGACCAATCCCACGCCAAGACCTGGAGTAAAGAAGGCCAAGCCAACCCCTGGTATTGCGCCATGGTCGAACAGCTCGACTACTACCTCGGACAGATCTTCCACTACCTCGAAACCACCGATGATCCCCGCTGGCCCGGCCACAAGCTCAGTGAAAACACCTACCTCATCTTCACCTCCGATAACGGCGGCATGGAAGGAAAGCCCACCGAGATCATCACCGACAACTTCCCCCTCGATCGTGGAAAAATCTCCATCATGGAGGGCGGCACCCGCGTCCCCCTCATCATCACCGGCCCCGGAATCAAGGACGGAGCGGAATCCGATGTCATGATCAACGGCCTCGACTTCTACCCCACCATCCTCTCCCTCACCGATACCAAAAAGCCCGCAGACAAACACTTCGACGGCCTCGACCTCTCCCCCCTCCTTAAAGGAAACCCCAACGACCCCACTCTCGTCAAAACCGCCGGCGGCCAACCCCGCGACACCATGGTCTGGCACTTCCCCAACAGCATCGCGCTCGAAAGCTCCATCCGCCGCGGCGACTATAAGCTCGTCCGCAACTACACCCACAAGGGCCACCAACTCGAACTCTACCAGCTCTACCAAAGCAAGGACGGCGTTTCAAAACGGGTGGACATCGAAGAAAAAAACAACCTCGCCGCCACTCAGCCTGAGAAAGCCGCCGACCTCAATAATCAGCTCACCGACATCCTCACCGAGATGAAGGCCAGCTACCCCTACCTCAATCCCCACTGCCGGTACGCCCTCGCTCACAAAGAAAAAGTTCCCACCGTCACCGGCCACCAGCTCAAGGGAAACACCGCCACCTTCACCTACCAAAACAACGGCACCAAAGTCCTCCGCGCCAACCTTCTTTACACCGACAACGGAGGCCATCGCTACGAAGAATGGTATCGCCTCCCCGCCACCCTCACCACCGAAGGATCCGTCACCGCCACCCTCCCGCAAGGAACCACCCACTACCTCATCAACCTCATCGACGAAAATAACTTCCTCGTCAGCTACCCCAGCGGCTTCAAAAAGAACGACTCGGAAAAACAATATTCCGAATATGCCCTAAAGGCCACTTCTCCATAATTCTCTCCCGGATTTCCCCATCGCCATGTCCCACCAGACAAAACAACCGCAACAGTTCATGAGCAGAATAAAACAAACCCTTGCCACTGGACTCCTGTTCGCCTCCTCCCTTTCCTACCTCAACGCGCAGGTCACGAAACCGAACATCATTATTTTCTACGTCGATGATCTCGGTCATCAGGATGTTCAGATTAACGAGCTGGACGATCCTTGTCCCTATGAGACTCCGA
Organism: Akkermansiaceae bacterium; assembly: GCA_039768255.1. Taxonomy (GTDB): domain Bacteria; phylum Verrucomicrobiota; class Verrucomicrobiia; order Verrucomicrobiales; family Akkermansiaceae; genus SW10. The sequence continues at coordinate 12,637 of JBDNAW010000089.1, forward strand.
ACATGATCGATCTTGCCGCAGCTGGGATGAATTTTCCCCAGGCCTACTCCCCGGCTCCGACCTGTTCTCCCTCACGTGCTGCGATCATTACAGGGCGGCATCCAGCCAAGACGCGGTTCACACACGTTACGCTCGATGACCGGGATGATGGCAGAACCACCGAACTCCTGATTGCTCCCTACTTGGAGAAGCAACTTGATCGTAACATCCTGACCTGCGCCGATGCCTTGAACGCGAACGGCTACCGCACCGGGCACTCCGGAAAATGGCACATCGGGCTCAATGCCGCAAACTACGGCTTCGAGACCGTCAATCAGGACCGCGGCGTCCACCGTAGCATGAGCCCAGATCGAGTCTCAGCCTTTGCCACGGTGAACGATCCCAACTACCCGCTCAGCGTGGAGAAGTATCCACCCATCAGCGCGAAGAATCCTCAGGGCATTTCTTACCCCTACGATGAAGTCACCGAGTCCGCGCTCCAGTTCATCGATAATAATAAAGACGAGCCCTTTTTCCTGAACCTCTGCCATTGGATGGTTCACTGGCCAGTGGTCACTCGTAACGAAGCCCTGCTCGAGCACTATTGCGATAAATTTGGTCACGCCTTTCCTCCCTCGCCTGACGATTGGACGATGCCTGGCCAGACGAATCCTTATTTCGCAGCAATGGTCACCACCGTGGATTGGAGTCTCGGAAAAATTGTGGACTACTTGGAGGTCACCGATGATCCCCGCAACCCGGGACAAAAGCTCATCGACACCACTTACATTTTCTTCACCTCGGACAACGGCGGCGCCGAGCAGCGGGGCCAGGAAATCATTTCAGACAATGCTCCATTTAAGGGCAGTAAGGGGCATGTCGCAGGCGGCGGTGTTCGTATTCCCCTCGTCGTCACAGGACCAGGCATTGCTGCGGGCACGGAGTTTAACAAAATCGTCAACCAGCTCGATTTCTTTCCAACCTTCCTTGAATTGTCCGATACCACGATCGCCGCAGCCGATGCCGCTGAGCTCAGTGGCTTGGATATCTCTCCCGTGCTTCTCGATCCAACTCCGGGCGATGCCCAAGTGCTTGATGCGATGGGGCAAGAGCGCGAGTTTTTATTCTGGCACTTCCCGCACTACGGGAACATGAACGCCGCGATTCGCAGCGGCGACTACAAGCTTCACAAGCAGTTTGAAACGAACACCTACGAGCTCTATCGCCTCTACGATGCGAACGGTGATCGCTTGGATATCGAAGAGACCAACGACTTAATCGCCGACCCTGCCTATGCCTCTGTCGTCACAGAATTGACGGGCATGCTTGAAGGAGCGCTGCTCGCTAACCATGCCGAGCTTCCTTACCTGAATCCAAATTTTGCCGGCGTCGATCCGGCAATGGTCGCCTCGGTAGACTCTAGTTTGTTTGACAGCACAACGCGCTTGGCCCAACTCGCTATCGAAACGACCGGGCCAAAAATTGTGGACGCCTCTGTGATCTATTCTGATGGTCCAACGAGTTCCAGTAAAACGGATGTGGTCACGGAAGACGCAATCTATGGCATGCGAGTGCCTGCAACCCTGAGCAGCGATGGTTACAGCGTCAGTGGGGTGATTCCTGAAAGTATCACTTCCTACGTCTTCATGCTCGTCGATGAAAATGGCTACATGCAATACACCAATCCTGTCGGGAATCTCGACAGGGTGCTCACTTCTCTCATCGAAGATGATTTTAGCGCAAGTGCCGTTTCAACAGGGAGCCGATTTGTCTCTGGCGACATCAATTCCGGTGACTGGGTCAAGCGCTCCACCGATGGCCCTGCTTGGGCGGTGTCAGGCGGGCAACTCACCAACCCCGCCACCACCACCAATGATGACCAAGGCGCCTTCCTGCTGAACGCAGTGAACATCAACGATCCGAGTTTCACCGGCATCAATGTTTCCTTCGATTACACCGTAGGAGCAGGTTCCACCCTCTATTTTCACTCCGCCTTATTCACCGGGGGCACCACCACGAGTGGGAATCTTTCCAGAATCACCCGAACAGGCGGCGGCTACTTCGCGAGCGGAACAATCGACTTTAATCCGAATTTCGGAGCGGCACTCAATCTCAGGGACGGAGCCGTCGCTACAGGCAGTGCCGCACATGCACTCGTCTCGCTTGCCGGAAACACCTCCGGAACGTTCAACCAAACTTATGACATCTCCAGCTATCCCGGGATCAGCAGCCTCGTTGATGTCAGTCATCTCCTCGCCGTTTTCGCGGCCGACACCGCTGCCGCCGGAGACGGTGCGATCACCATCGATAATGTCAACATCTCCGCAGTCGCTCCCCAGCCACCCCTCCCCGGTTTACTTGATGAACCGACGATCTCGGTGACCACCGTGGACTCCGTCGACTACCTGACGGTCTCGTTTACCCCCGAGGCGGGTTCCACGATGACTTACACCGTCGAAGTTTCGACCGATTTGGAAGTATGGCAGAATGGAGTGATCGATGTTGACTTCTTCGATCTCCCCGGCTCACCGGTGGACAATGGGGACGGCACCATGACGATCCACTTACGTTATAAGGACCGCATTAACGACCAGACCCGCTTTTTTGTCAGGCTGAGCGCGGACCAGAACTGATGATGATTTTTTCGGGGGTATTCCAAGGAAAGCACCTCAGGATCTCCCTGTTTCTCACCTAGAAAAAACCTCTCTCCAGAAAAATCCAGAGAGAGGCTTTGAAATGCGTTGTAGAGAGCTCAGATTTATTTGCGGCGACGCAACAAAAGAGCAAGACTTCCCAGTGCAAAAAGTCCAGCGGAAGATGGCTCTGGGACGACAGCAGCCACCTCGAGCTGGATATTATCAAGCGTCGTAGGAGTCGCACCCGGGTTTGCGTTAAGGTCATTCACGAACAAAAGCACCACGTAATCAAAATCGGCAATGCTGCTGATGTTCCCGCTCAAACCCGGCGTGTTTGCCGGCGATGCACCCGCAGCTTCATCGGCATGCCAGGCATAGCTCGAGAGGTCTATCGTGATCGAGTGACTCCCTGAGGTGCCCGATGCAAAGGTGAGATCATTGGTGATGCTTTGAGTCATGTCCGCCCCCGTCAACAAGTTGATGTCACCATATCTCAGCTCTGCCTGAGTGTCATTTTGGATCCCACCGTTGGGGGTGCCGTTGTTCATCAAAAGGGTATTTGTAGCACTTTGACCATCCTGGACATTAAGGGTGTAGCCAACCAGAGCCAATTTAAGGGTCGCTGTAGCACCAACCGCGTAGTCAAAAGCGAGAGACAAGCTCGTCAGATCATTCGCCAAAGAACTCGTAGCAATGACTTGGGACAATGCGCCTTCCGAGACGCTGCTATCGGGTGAGGTGGCCGCATTGGACATGACCCCTCCGGTAATTGACCAATCAGACGCTGGGTTGTTATCGGTCCAAAAGTTCCCATTTGCTTGATCAGTCCGAATCCGGGCATTGGTGCTGATTGTTCCCGAGGTGAAATCGGCATCGATAAGAGTCACCATTGCGGCCGCTTGATTCGTTGAAAGAAGAGATCCTGCTAAGGCAAGGGCGACTGCCGCGGAACTAGAGTGAAGCGTCAGCGGAGATCGTGCCTCTGATAAGCTCTGGAAGTGTAATATGTGTTTCATTAGGTTGGAGTTCGGTTTGAAATATTGAGGTTCTCTTAGTTACGAATACGATAAAAGTCGTTGCCGTCTGCGTTGGGATCTACGTCAGCAGCGTCGATGGTCAGGGTGTTGGTTTCAGGGATCGCAGCCACGTCGACGAAGCTCTCGGTGGAGAGATCGTCTGATCGTTGGGCCGTCAGACCGGTTTCGGGCCCGTCGAGCGTGAGCACGACATTGCCGCTGCCATCCACCTCGATGGAAATGATATTCGGAACCGTGGTCACCGGTGCCGTCTCAACGGTCAGCTTGATGTTATCAAGTGTGGTCGGAGTTGCTCCCTCATCTGCACTCAGGTCATTCACTGCCACCAACACCACGTAATCAAAATCGGCGATACTCGCGATGCTCCCGCTCAAACCCGGTGTGTTGACCGGATCCGCATCCGCTGCCTCATCGGCATGCCATGCATACTCTCTGAGATCGATGGTGAGCGAGTGACTCCCGGAGGTCCCCGGTTCAAAGGTCAAATTATTAGTGATGCTTTGGGTCATGTCGGCCCCCGTGAACAGATTAATGTCACCATATCTCAGCTCTGCCTGCGTGTTATTTTGCAGACCGCCGTTGGCGGTACCATTGTTCATCAAAAGGGTATTCTCGGCACTTTGAGCCGGGTCGGTCGTCTGAACATTGAGGGTGTAGCCCACGAGCGCAAACTTCAGCGTCGCCGTTGCACCCACCTCGTAGTCAAAGGACAGAGTTAAGTTCGCCAAATCAGAAGCCAACTCACTGGTCGCAACAACCTGAGAGATCGCGCCTTCCGTCACACTGCTATCGGGTGTGGTCGCCGCATTGGACAGCTTCCCATCAACAATGGTCCAATCAGATGGCGGGCTATTATCGGTCCAAAAGTTCCCATTCGTCTGGTTGGTCCGAATTCGGGCGTTGGTGCTAATGGTTCCCGTGGTGAAGTCAGCATCGATGAGAGACACGCTGGTCTCGGCAAGCGCACTCCCCATGATCGCGAACGCGCAAAGAGTCTTGATGATGTTCTTCATTATTTTTCAAGGATTGGCCTCCTATCCCCCTACTCCTCTGGGGACTGCAGGTTCCGGGTGGCCAAAAATGGTATTAAAATGGTATTACACTGGTATTACACTGATATTACACTTAAACCTTAGCAAAAGCTGCCATTCCGTCTATCATGTGTTTACATGATGCGGAGATTCAATCGCCCTTCGGCGAAGCCCTGAAAGGCAGTCGCAAAATGATCAGGAAAACTTAAGAACATAGGCTACCAGTCAGTTGCTCCTTACTGATAAGGTAATCCTAAGTCGAACAAAACGCCGTTCACTGCCACTCGAAAGGGCCATCGTGACTAGCTCAAAAAAATCATCAATCGCATCCACCGACTCCACCCCAAGCCCATCTGTCCCCCAGTTCGTCAGATCAGTCGACGTTTCCAAGGAGTAAACCAAGCCTTGGCTCGCCGCATCAAGCCGACGACGAAAGGAAAAGCTACCCCCACTGAGCGAAGGCAAAATCGCGACATCATCCGAGGCCAGCGGATCTCCTCCCAACGCGAACTCCTGCAAATTATTCAGCCTGTCCCCGTCCGGATCCTCTGAGGCATGAACGTCCACCCCACTCAGACCTTCCCCACCCGCCCAAGTGCCGTAGCCATTTGCCGTGAGGACTAGCTGGACCCAGTCCTTGCCGTTTTCCTGATCCTGAACAATCACTGCATCCAGGCCCTGGGCCGAAAACCCCGAAATGGAAACACTTCCGGCAGGCGCAACCTCCACCAAATTAGCCGCATCAAAAAGCAGGATCTCCGTCGGCCCTCCCCGGTAGGACGAACCGTCCACCTCGATCTGTGCATTCAAAAGATTCAAAAAGGCATCCACTTGAATCGTGCTCACTCCCGTTTCATTTAGAACAAATCGAAAGCTCCCGGAATTCCCGCCCGGCCCCTGATTTAAGCGCGCGATGTTGATCGCGGCCGCGTCACCGATCACGGCAAATTCACGAGCACCATTCCTTCCAACGTAAACTTGCCCGTCGATATCAAGACTCCCTCCGCTAATCTCGAAATCGGTGTTGAGCGTCAGCACATCGCCCGGAGCGCCACCAGTAAAAGCAAAGGTTCCCGAGCTCATTCGGATCAAGCCACTGCCCGAAATGGTGCGATCCAACCCCGTCATGTCCCGCGCCAAGGTCCCTCCCGCAATTGTAACCAAGCCATCGAAAGTCGTCGACTGGCCATTCGTCGTGATCGTTCCGGCCTTGAGCTCCATCGCACCCTCACTCGCAACAACCAACGACCCATCGAGAATCAACGGATGTTCGTCATCAATTTTGAGTGTCCCATTTTCAATATTCAATCCCGCGATACTTCCCGCCTCATCAAGCGTAACAATCGCGCCCTCACTGATCTTCACGGTATCAAAACTGCGAATCGGTTCGCTCGACCAAGGGGCATCGAGATCAAAGCAAACCTCAACCGGGGGCTCCACCGTAGCCTTGAGAGGAATGGAAACCTCCTCCGTCGACCCATCAAGATTTTCCCAGATGATCGTCAAGGTCCCGGTCGCCGACTGCCCTGTGGCCAAGGACGCAACCGTGTTGTCAAACTGCACCTCAAGGGGAGTTGTGACAGGGGTGGGAGTATCAATGATCAAAGGGAGCGCCGTTCCCACCGAGAACGACCCGACGTGCGACTCCGCCGTAATGTGAACCTGCGTGATTTCGACATTCGTCGGCCCCGTGAAGGAGACCTGCAGGGACCCCATCGATTGATCGTCTCCGAGCAGATGAGCGATCTCAAACTCCGCCGCCGGACTCTGAGTCAAACCAATCACCTCACGATAGTCCGAGCTCACAATGAGGTCCTCATCGATATATCCATAAGTATCCGTGGTCCCGCTCCCGTCGGCATCCACATCGGAGGCCAGAGCCTTCACATTCACGAACCAGCCCGTCGTCCCCACTGGAAGCGTCGCTTGAACCGTCCACGTCCCCACCGGGCTTTCCACAAAGGAATCCACCGCATTTTCAGGCCAAATGAGATCACCCGTTTTTCCGGTTCCCGTCGTCGAGATCAGCATCGCTCCAGTGAGTGGACGAGACGAGGTAAAGACGACCTCAACCGTATTCCCAATTTCACTCACGCGATCCTGCACACACCAAGGCGCTCCGCCGGAAATCACACTATCGGCAAAGTCATAGCTCTCTGCCCGCTTCCGGGGCGGCCCATGACCGTGCCCAAACCCCGGCACCAACGACACCATCCGCGGACCACCCGCCCCGTGGTAGGTGTAGGCCTGATTATCCATCGGAAAATGAAAGTCTCCCGGCCAAGAATACCAAAGCGTCGGCAGCGTGGCATTCGCGATTCTCACCATCGGGTCCCACACCTCACGATAGAGCGTGTTGTTTCCCAAATGATCGCCGTAGAGGTTCTTGGCATCGAAAAGATGACCGCAACCATAAGTCGGAATAGCGAAGGCAAAGCGATCATCAATTCCAATCACTGTGCTCGTAATAATCCCTCCCCAAGAGATCCCCATGATCCCCACTTTCGCGGCGTCCACTTCCGGAAGCGCGCTGATGAGAGAGTTGGCGAGAATGGAATTCGCCACCGAATGATACATCCACTGATCGGTCAGCGGCTCGTCCGAATCTCCATAAATCCCCGTCCGTGACGGTCCCGGCATGGCATGCTTCAACCACTGACCAACCGCCTGTCCTGCGTCTTGTTGCGTTTGGGTCGCGACGGTGTCCGTCTGCCCTTCCAGCCCCATCGCGATCGCGGCGTAGCCCCGCTCGTTCCACGTTTCCACCCACACCTTAAACGAAGTCCCGCCTCCTCCGTGTACCAACACCACTGCCGGAACCGGATTTGCCGCACTCGCTCCCGCTGGGACGCCTACCCAAGCGTGAACACGGGTCGCATTGCCCTCATAATCGAGCCCCTCATAGTAAACCACCTTGAGATCACCCGCCGTAATCGTCGCCGCCATTCCCGGCTGGGTGTCATCCGTAAATATCGCCGGACTGGTCGTCAAATCACCCAAGGCCGCGACGGTAGCAAGATCATCGCCACGCGCCACACTTGGAATCAAAAGACCCAGAAACAAGGCGCACCGTTGGCGTCGGGAGAAAAAAGAAGGCATCAAGGAGTAAAGCATAACCTCTGACGGGCTCTCGTCTATCGTGTGTATACTCCCACCTCACAAAAACACCAATCGCAAGGAAGTATTTACTATCAACATTGCCCCTCATGTGAATACACGATGGAAGAAGAGTTGCTCTGAACCCTATTTATCCCTATATTCTTTCAGAAAATTAGTTTTATGAAACATTCCCTCACACTTGTCTCTCTCCTATCAGCTTCGTCACTTCACGGAGCCACCATTTTTTCCTCATCAAACCCTGCGACTTGGGAAACCGCCGCACACTGGAGCGGGGGGGCGATTCCCGGAACGACAACGGGACAAGCAGATATTGCGGGCGTGAATAACGCAAGATCACTTACTCTGAATTCCGATGCGGCAGGCGCAGGGTCGATCACGCGAATGAATGTCGCAAACCAGAATCCTGGAACCGGAACCTCCTTCTTCACCATGACCTCTGCGGCGTCCCTGGGCGTCCCTAGTTTTTATATTGGCACGAATGGATCAGCTGGTGATTTCACCTATAACGATGGAGCAAGCCTCGCTATCAGCAACACTTTGTTGATGGGAAGAAACACTCTGCACAATGGAACAGATGCACCATCCAGTAGCTCGGTCACGATTGCCCTGGGAATCAGTGGCCTGTCCAACCCCATTTCAACAGGCACTCTCAATCTCCGCCAAATCTTAGCAGGACAGATTCTCAACATCGATGCCAGCTCCTACACCGGCGGAGCAGCGAATATCGACCTCATTACTTTCACCACTCATAGTGGCGGAGACTTCTCAACCGTCAATGTCACTGGTCTGGATCCCACACTCGCCGGCTCTGTCAGCTATGATGCCGATAGCGTCACGTTGAACATCGTGGCCGTCCCTGAGCCTTCCTCTCTGGCCCTTCTTGCCCTCGGGAGCCTCGGATTGATCCGTCGCCGCCGATAATCGATTACTCTTCATCGTTTTAAAAAGCGCTTCGGAACTCCACCGAGGTGCTTTTTTGTATCATCACGATCGCCCGGACATCGATCAAATGCCTCGCCTTGTGGGGTAAACACATGATAGCCAAGAGATGAGGAAATCTCTAGGCTTACCAAGCTAACGAATTCTCTATTTCAATGATTGCTGCGCTCAAAAAACTCCCCCTTTTCTCCCTCGTCGGACTTTCCATCCTCTCTTCCGCCTCCGCTCAAGTCGTGACTCCCACTTCCGGGGCAAACTCAATCGCCAACTGGTTGCAGGATTGGAATAATGGAACCGGAGTCGAAGGTGCCTTCACCATGCTTCCCCAGACAGGTGACAGCACCGTCATCATCAACAATGGCCGAACCATTCAGGTCGATTCCGCCATTGCCACCGTCGCCCCTATCGTAGTGCTTCAAAACACCAACGAGAGCAACTTCCCCACCGCATTCCTCGAAATCAATCCCGGAGGCTCCATCACTATTGAGCAGCTCACCGTTTCTCAAAATGCCGACGCCGGGACCCTCAGCGTGCAAGGTGGAATTCTCAACGTCGGAGACGGCGGACTTTACGTGAAAGAAAATGGCACCGTGAATGTCACCAGCGGCGAGCTTCTCACGAACAAATCCCTCTTCCTTCAAGGTGGTGACTTTAACCTCTCCGGCGGCACCGTCACCCTCACTGATCCTGAGTCTGGTGGCTCAACCTTTCAGGTCATGGGTAATGGCACCACCGGTTCTCTCAATATTTCCGGTGGGGAATTCATCGTCGCCGGAGCCACCGCGCCGCTGGACACCATCCAGTTCCGTGGTGAGATCAACCTCAGCGGCGGCACCTTCAGCGCCGTCGGTGGACAAGCTTTTGGAAATGCTGCAAGTGACACGACCTTCAATATCATTGGCGATGGAGCCACCATCAACATCGACCGCTTCAACAATTCCGTGGCAAGCCGCCTCACGAAGTTCAATTTCATCTTCGATGAGTCCGGGGTCAGCTCCATTAAGCAGGGCAGCAACTCCTACGCCTCGCTCGCCAACACCGAGATCACCATCGATGGCTCCGCTTACAATGGCGGACCCGCTGACTTCGAACTCTTCGACTACAACAACATCGCCGAAATCAGCCCCAGCGTCACCATCACCGGACTCGGCACCGAAGGAGTAAACTACACCTTTTCTCAAAGTAAGGAGGACGAAAACTTCACCCTCAGCATCCTCACCGACCGCAGCGCCTCCTACAACGGCTGGGCCGCCGGCTTCCCCGCCCTCACCGATCCCAACCCCTCACTCGACTTTGATCAAGACGGCCTGTCCAACGGAGTGGAATTCGCCGTCGGAGGGAACCCCACCATTCCTGATGCCGCCACCTTTGCCCCAATCGCCACCTACACCCCTTCCACCCTTGAATTCGATTTTCGCCGCAGCGATCAAGCAAACGCCGATGACAGCATCCGAATCGAGCCAGAATACAGCACGGACCTCTTCGCTTGGATTCACGCAGAAGACGGAAACGAAGGAGTCAGCATCGTCGTCACCGATGATTTTTATGGCGAAGGAATCGATCGCGTCGTCGTCACCCTCCCCACAAGCTTGGCGGCAGATGACAAATTATTTGCCAGACTCAACGTCCGCTTCGCTCCCTAAGAAATTCCCCCAATGCTCCTGAAACGCCTCCCTCTCCCAATTGCTCTCACCTTCCTGCTGAGATCGATCACCCTGGGTGAACCGGTCCTTTCCGAAATCGTCGCCGATAACGAAACGGGCCTCAGCGATGAAGATGGCGAACAGGAAGATTGGATCGAACTCTACAACCCATCTTCTGTCGCAGAAGACCTCAGCGGCTGGCACCTCACTGATGATGCCGCTGATCGCCAAAAGTGGACCTTTCCCGCCGGCACCTCAATTCCTCCCGGGAGCTATCTCGTGGTCTTCGCCTCCAACAAAGACCGCGCCATCGCAGGCGCAACCCTGCACACCAATTTCAAGCTCAGTTCCGATGGCGAGCAACTCACCCTTAGCAAACCGGACGGCAGCATCGCCTCCTCCCTGACCTACCCCGCCCTCGGAGAGGATATCTCCTTCGGCACCGGATTCCAAAATCTCGACGACCTCATCACTCCCACATCGTCCTCGAAGCTCGTCATTCCCACCGACAACACTTTAGGCGACACTTGGAAAAGTCTCAGCTTCGATGACTCCGCATGGCTTAGCGGCACCGCCGCCATCGGATACGACGACGGCTCCCCTGACGGTAGCGGCTCCAGCCCGTTGGGATACTGGGATTTCAATGACGCGACCTCTCCCACCATTGCCTCCGATGCCAGCGGAAACGGCAACCCCGGCACCATCACCACCGCCACCTACACCGCCGACCAAGGAGGCCACAGCGGACAGCCCGGCGACCGCGCCATGGACTTCGGCACCGATGGAAATAGCGCCACCGTCAAGATCGCCAGCGCAGCCGATGGCTTCCTCGATGACACCACCATCAACGACGCCATCACCATCAGCCTCTGGACTTTCGGCGGCCCCGAACTCCCGGAAAGAAACATCGCCTTCGCCGCCACCACCAATGCAACAGGCGGCGGCGTGGTCGCCAAGTCCCACCTCCCCTGGTCAAACGGCACCATCTTTTGGGACACCGTTGACTGCTGTGACCCCAGCGAATCACGCATCTCTAAAAGCGAGCCCAACGAAGCCAACTACAAGGGCCAGTGGAACCACTACCTCTTCCTGAAGGACGGCACCCGAAAAGAAATCTGGCAAAACGGCACCCTCTTCGCGTCAGGAACCAACACCCTTTCCATGACGCCCATCCGTGGCTTCTGGATCGGTAGTTCCAGCAACGGCGCAACCAGCTTCCCCGGACTCATCGATGACTTCGCCATCTGGGGAACCGCTCTTACGCCACAAGAAATCACCGCCATCGCCGCCGGTGCCTCACCGCTGGCCCCTGTCGGATTCGATGATGAGATCACCAGCGATCTCCTGCCCGAGATGCAGGACGTCTCCGCCAGCGCCTTCCTCAGAGTTCCCTTTCAACTCACTGCCAACGATCAAATCGACCGCCTCACCCTCCGCTTAAAACACGATGACGGCGTCGTCATTTTCCTCAACGGAACCGAAGTCGCCCGTCGCAATGCCCCCACCGACCTCGACCCCGCCACTGCAGTCGCCACCTCAAACATCCCCAAACTCGAAGCCCTCACCGATGAGCTCATCGACATCAGCGACTTCAGTCACCTCCTCCAAACCGGCACCAACGTCCTCGCCCTCCACGGCCTCAACGACAGCCCCGGCGGCTCCGACTTCCTCCTCAAGGCCACCCTCGAAAGCGCGCAAGAACTCCCTAACCGCTTCTTCACCACTCCCACCCCCGGCATTCAAAACGGACCCGGCGCAGAAGGCTTCGCCCAAGCTCCCACCTTCTCGCCGCCACGCGGATTCTTCGACAGCCCCGTCGCTCTGACCATCACCGGAGAAACTCCCGGAGCCTCTCTCATCTACACCCTCGATGGCACCAGACCCACCTCTGAAAACGGAACCCTCATCGAAGCCCCCGGCCCGTCTTCTTTGGCCACCACCACCCTCAACATCAGCGCCACTACGCCCGTCCGTGCCAACGCGCTCAAGGGCGGCTTGGTCACCTCTCCCGTCACCAGCCACACCTATCTCTTTGCGAATCAAGTGGGCGCGCAAGGACCCAACCCATCCGGCTACCCGGACACCTGGGGAGTCTACGGAAACCACGGCCCCTTCGTTGGCGATCCCTTTCCTGCCGACTACGAAATGGACCCGGAAGTCGTCAACAACACCCAGCCCGGCCACGGAATCAGCGAGGCCATTTCCTCCATCCCCTCTGTCTGTATTTCTCTCCCTGCAGGCGAACTCTTCGATGCTGCTGCCGGAATCTGGGCCAACTCCGTCGAGCACGGAAATGAGTGGGAACGAAACGCTTCCATCGAAATCATCTACCCCGATGCCTCCTCACCCGACCACCAAGTCGATGCCGGTCTCCGCATCAATGGCGGACTCAGCCGCCAACACCACCACGCCCACAAGCACTCCTTCCGCCTCAACTTCCGCCGCGAATACGGCGCCGCTAGCCTAGACCACCGCCTCTTTCCTGATTCCCCCGTCGACCGCTACGATGAACTCGTGCTCCGCGCCTCCTCAACCGATGGCTGGGCCGTCTCAAACTCCGGTTTGTATCCCCGCACCAAGGCCACTTACATGCGCGATGTCTGGGTCAAAGACACCCAGCTTTCCATGTCCCGCCCCGGAGGGCACAGCCGCTACGTGAATGTCTTCCTCAATGGGCTCTACTTCGGACAATACAACCTCGCCGAACGTAACGACCAACGCTGGCACGCCGAATACCTCGGAGGAGCAAAAGGCGACTACGACATTATCAAAAACGCCCTCGAACTCGACTCCGGCTCCAAGGATGCCTGGGACGCCATGATGGCCCTCGCCGAATCCGGGCTCGAAACCGAAGCCGCTTACCAACTCATCCAAGGAAACAACCCCGACGGCACCCCCAATCCCGCCCTTCCGGTCTACCTCGATGTCGACAACCTCATCGACTACATGATCCTCCACATCTACATCGGCGCCGTCGATTGGCCGATCAAGAACTGGTGGTCCGCTCGCGAACGCGGCGAAAACAGCAAGGGCTTCCGCTTCTACGCCTGGGATCAGGAAATTGGCGCCATCTCCCTCACCCGGACCGAGACCTTTAACGACGGCCCCTTCGAAGAAGTCTCCGTCGCCGGACCCGCCTTCCTCTACGACCGCCTCCGCCAAAACACCACCTTCCAATCCCGCTTCGCCGACCGCGTCCAGGAACTCATGTTCAATGGCGGCATCCTCACTCCCGAAAAAAACCGCGCCCGCTGGCTCACCCGCCAACGTGAAATCGATCAATCCATCGTCGCAGAATCCGCCCGCTGGGGAGACAGCCGAAACGGCACCCCTTATCTCCGCGAGACCGACTGGCTTGCCGAAATGGACTGGCAGGCCAACACCTACTGGATCGAAAATCACAACATCGCCCTGAAGCGCTTCGAAAACGTCAACCTCTTCCCCGCCGGCTCTTCGCAAGCTCCCTCCCTCAGCCATTCCGGCGGCCGTATTGAAGCAGACGAACAGCTCGAAATCGTCGCCCCCTCGGGAACAACCTACTTCACCACCGATGGCAGCGACCCCATGGCCCCCAACGGCTCCATCGCAGCCTCCGCCCAAATCTACGTCAGCCCCATCCCTCTCAGCGACGGCACCACGATCCAAACCCGCACCCTCACCGACACCACCTGGTCGCCCTTACGCGAAGCCACCTACTACCTCAGCCAAGCTGCCTCCTCAGAAAATATCGCCATCAGCGAAATCCACTATCAACCCCTCGAAGGCATCTCCGAATTCATCGAGCTCACCAACTTCTCAACCAACGAAGTCGACCTCAGCGGCGTCAGCTTTGTCGCCGGGATCAGTTACACCTTCCCTCAAGGAATCCGCCTGGTTCCCGGAGCACGGATCGTCCTGACCGACACCGACTTCTCCGGCCGTCTCGACAACGCCGGCGAGCAACTCATCCTCCTCGCCGAAAACCGCACCGTCATCGCCGACTTCACCTATTCCAACAACGCCCCCTGGCCCACCGCTCCCGCTGACTCCGGCCACAGCCTGACCCTCATCGAACCCCTCGACTTCGCCAACCCAAGTCTCTCCACCAACTGGCGCCGCAGCCTCCAGATCGGCGGTTCTCCCGGCACCTCCGATGCCACCTTCTTCCAAGGCCCCGACCCCGATGCCGACCTCGACAACGACGGCCTCAACGCCTTCGCCGAACACGCCCTCGGCACCTCCGACACCGTTCCCAACCTCAGCATCCTCACCATGACTAAGCGAAATGGCATCGTCACTCTCTCTTACCCTCGTCGCTTTGAAGCGGACGATGCCCAGATCATCATCCAAACTTCCGCTAACCTCCAATCGTGGATCAATCAGGAAACCATCCCCATCACCTCCGACGGTACTTCCGTGACTGCGCAAATTCCGCCCGCGAGAGCAGGAGAAGAAACCCTCTTCGCCCGCCTCATCATCCGTCAGCGATAGCAGCTGCTTTAACGGAGGAGAACGATCGTAACTAAGGCCACTTCTCCGATTAGGACGTAGTTCTCATTCTCTCGTCGCGATCTGTATTTAGGCAATTTCTAATCATCCCTCAAACAGACGATAAATTGACGCAGGAAACGCGGTAACTTTAGGCATCGTTCATGTCCTTCACCTCAAACACCACCACCCGACGCTCCTTCCTCCGCGTCGGCACCTCCGTCTTGGCTCTCCCCTTCCTCGAGTCCTTCGCCAAGACCAAGATCGCCGCTCCCCCCAAGCGCATGATCTTCCTCGGCGGTGGCTTCGGCTTCACCAAGGACACCTTTTACCCCAAGAAAGCCGGTCGCTTTGAAGAAATCGGCATGACCGAAGGCCTCGCCCCCCTCGCCCGTCACAAAAACGACCTCACGATGGTGAACAATCTCACCAACCTCGGCGCTTCCGATCCCCACGGCGGCTCCACTTCCTACCTCACCGGAGCCAACGTCGCCGGCACGCCCGGGAAGCGCTTTCACAACTCCATTTCCTGCGACCAGATCGCCGCCGAGCACCTCGGACAAGACACCCGCTTCGCCTCCCTCGTCCTCTCTGCCAAGGAATCAGACGGCGGCCAAAACTCCGGCCACGGCAAAGGCCTCTCCCTTTCCTGGGACGACTCCGGAAACCCCATCCCCGGCATCAACACCCCGCTCGAGCTCTACCGCCAACTCTTCGCTCACCCTGGCGATTCCCGAACCGAACTCGACGCCCGCCTGAAGAAAAAGCAAAGCATCCTCGATCTCGTCCGCATCGATGGATCCGGCATGAAGCGCTCGCTCAGTAAAGGCGACCGCGAAAAACTCGACGAATACTTCACCGGTGTCCGCCAGGTCGAAAAAGGGCTAGAACGCCAAGCCAAGTGGGCCGACATCCCCAAGCCCAACGCCCCCTTCGAAGCGCCCGACGAAGGCCTCACCGGCGAGGAAGCGATCCACCTCATGTATGATATGATCATCGTCGCCCTCCAAACCGGCATGACCAATGTCGTCTCCTACCGCCAGCCCGTCTGCTCCCTCCTCTCCGGCATGGGCATCAAGCTTAAGGCCCACTCCCTCAGCCACTACGGATTCTCCCAGCCCCGTATCCTCGCCTCCCGCGAGCGCGATAAAAAATGCTCCGCCCTCTTCGCTCACTTCATTGATCGGCTGAAAGAAGCGAAGGACTCCGATGGCTCCCGCCTCTTCGACAACTGCATCGTCAGCTACGGCTCCAACCTCCGCTCCGGGCACGAACTCAAAAACGTCCCCGCTATCCTCTCCGGCGGCGGTGCCGAAAAGATCAAACACGGCCGCAACCTCGTCCTCCCCAAGAAGAACACCCCTCTTGCCAACTACTGGCTCACCCTCATGCAGCAAGCCGGGATTCAACAAGAACGCTTCTCCCACTCCACCGGAACCCTCCCCGAACTCCTGAGCTAAGTCGCATGAAGTTCCCCCTTCTTTTTTTCGCCGCCCTCATCACGGCAGTTTCCGCCGCACCCAGAGACGCCCTCGTCTCCAAGGAAACCCTCAAGCCCTTCCTCGAGACCTACTGTATCGAGTGCCACGGCTCCAAGAAACAAAAAGGCCAAGTCCGCTTCGACCAAGCCCTTTGGGAAATTACCGATAACGACACCGCCCAGCGCTGGCAGGACGTCCTCGACCAACTCAACGGAGGCGACATGCCCCCCTTCGATGCCGACAAGCATCCCACCAATAAGGAACTCACCGCCGTCCTCGACTCCCTTACCGGCTCCGTCAACACCGCCCGCAAGCGCCTCACCGACCACGGCGGCGAGATCAAAATGCGCCGTCTCAACCGTCGCGAATACGCCACCACCATCCGCTCGATTTTCGGCTTCGATGTCTCCATCCACGACATCCCCGAGGACGGCGAAATCACCACCTTCGACACCGTCGGCGAAGAACAATTCTTCACCTCCGCCCACTTGGAACGATACCTCACCCTCGCTCGCGAAGTGGCCCAGACCGCGTTCCAATACAACACCCAACCCCGTCGCCCCACCACCAAAGAACGCACCCAGCCCGAGACCCGCGTCACTCAAAAAATGCGGAAAGACCTCGCTAAAAAAGATCGCCAAAAAGCCCTCATCGAGGCCGGAAAAACTTGGAAAGAAGCCGGCTTCAAAGACGAAGGCCAAATGAAAATCCTCCTCAGCCAATGGGGCCCCCGCGCTGAGATGCCCCGCAGCTACCTCAAATACCCCCACGTCGATACCGGCGTCTACAATTCCAATGTCGCCAAGTGGTCCAGCGTCTCGCGCCACACCGACCCCCGCGCCGACTACCTCATCCGCGTCCATGGAGGCATCGTCGGAGACCCGCACCCTCTCCGAAAAATCATCCGCCTCTGGGATAACGACCGCATCCACGGAACTCTCCAAATGGCAGGTACCCCTGAGAAACCGGAAACCGTCACCCTCCGCACCCGCCAGCACATGGGCGCCATCCACCTCGGCATCAAGGTCCGCGAAAACCACCCGGACTACGCCATCAACTCGACACGCGGTTACATTAGCAAACTCGGCCACCCGCGCGATTACCCCGACCCCCGCCCCGCCATCTGGTTCGACTGGCTCGAAATCGAAGGCCCCCTCTACCCCAAGGAACGGCCCCCCTTCGAAGACCTCCTCTACCCAGACATGGCCACCGGACAAAATGGACCCTACCTCAATCACGATAAATCGGCCCGCGAGTTCATCGAAAAGTTCGCCACCCTCGCCTTCCGCCAAAAAGCTCCCCAGCCCGCTTACCTCGACGCCCTTCACGCCAACTTCAAAGAACTTCGTACTTCCGGCCAAAACTACAAACAAGCGATGGGCGAAGTCATTGCCATCATCCTTTCCTCCCCCAGCTTCCTCTTCATTCAAGAAGCCAAACCCGCCCAAGACACTCCTCACGAACTCCTCGATCATCGCGAGCTCGCGATCCGACTGTCCTACTTCCTCTGGAGCAGCCCGCCCGATGACGAACTCTTCCAAGCCGACCTCTCCAACTCCGCCATCTTCGAACAACAACTCGACCGCCTCCTCGCCGACCCGCGCTCCCAAGCCTTCCGCGATGGCTTCATCACCCAGTGGACCCACCTTGAACGCTTCGATGCCATCACCATCGATTCTCGCCAACACCATCAATACAACGAAGGCCTCCAAGTGGCCGCCAAACAAGAAGTACGCGAATTCTTCGGAGCTCTGCTCCAAGAAAACCTCCCTGCCAAAAACCTCATCGCCTCTGACTTCGTCACCGTCAACCCCGCCCTCGCCAACCACTACGGCATCCCCTTCAAGAACCCGCGCGACGACTCCTTCCGGAAAGTCAAAGCTCCCGCCAACTCCCACCGCGGCGGCCTTCTCACCCAAGCCGCCTTCCTCGTCACCGGCTCCAATGGCGAGCGCTCCTCACCCGTCATCCGCGGCGCCCTCGTCATGGAAAAAATCCTCCACGACAAACCCGCGCCCCCTCCACCCAACGTCCCTGAACTCGACGAGGCCTCCGACAAACCGCTCAGCAACCGCGACATGGTCCTCATGCACCAAAAGCGCGCCACCTGTGCCTCTTGCCATCAAAAAATGGACGTCATCGGCTTCGGCCTCGAAAACTTCGACCCCACCGGCCGCTGGCGCGACACCGAAAAAGTCGGCCGCAAACAAGTCCCCATTCAACCCGGCGGCACCCTTCCCGGCGGTGGCAAATTTGAGACTGTCACCGAACTCAAATCACTCCTCTTGAAGCACCAGGACGACCTCGCTGAAGAACTCACCGAATCTGTCCTCGCCTACGCTCTCGGCCGCACCATCGAATTCTCCGACACCGACGACGTCCAAAAAATTCTCTTCAAACTCAAAGCCCAAAACTACCCCCTCCGCGACCTCGTCAAACAAGTCGCCCTTAGCCCCCTCTTCAAAAAGAAGTAAGGGCTCAGATGGTAGATTACGACATTCGTAAATGATAGCGCACTTACTCCGTGTATGGGCTCCAAGGCTTCTCTTTCTGCCCGTCTTTCTGTCGTAAAAATTTCGCGTCCACTTCGCGATACCAGGCATGCAGCTTGGCGCGCATCTGGTGCACGCGCGCTTCGTGCTTCTCCTTCACATCGTTACGCTCGCCGACGTCATCTTTCAGATTGTAGAGATGGACTCGGCCATCCTCGTAGCGCTCTACCAATTTCCAATGGCCCATTCGGATCGCCCCACTCGGGAAGCCTCCTTGATTACTATAATGGGGGTAGTGCCAATAGAGCGCATCACGCTCCAACTCTCCGCCTATCAGGGCTGGGCGTAGATCAACGCCATCAACCTTACCCATCACCTCACCTCTGGCAGCCTTCACAAAGGTCGTAAAAAAATCCGTGCTCATCACCGGCACCTGACTTGTTTGGCCCGGCTTCGTCAGCCCCGGCCACTTCACGATGAAGGGCTCCCGAATCCCGCCTTCATAAATCCAGCCCTTCCCACCACGGAGCGGAAGATTCGAGGTTGGTGATCCTTCCGAAGTCGAAAGCCCACCGTTGTCCGAGGTGAAGCAAATCACCACCTCATCTTCCAAGCCTAGCTCCTCCACCTTTTTCATCACCTTGCCAACTGCTTCGTCCATTGCCTCTACCATCGCGGCATAGACCGCATGCTTTTGAAGAATGCGCACCTTGCGTTCTCGGTTTCCGATCACCTGCTCTTCACTCCCAAATTCTTCTCCAGAAATACGCTCCGCCTTCTTTTTATACTTTTCCACCAAATCCGGGCGCCCGATCAAAGGTGTGTGCACTGAGTAAAAGGAAAGGAGCGCAAAGAAGTCTCCATCTTTGTTCGCCTCGATGAATTTGCAGGTCTCCACGGCGAGTCGATCCGGCAGGTGCTCACTCTCTGGTCCGTCTGTCATCTTGGGATTCTTGTAAGGCGAAAAATACTTCTTTCCGGTGTATGGGCCACCCGCTTTAAAACCGCCAATATTCACATCATAACCGTGCTTCTTTGGCCAGAATTCTTCCGTCGGCCCGAGGTGCCATTTCCCGGCAAAAAAAGTCGCGTAACCCAGCTTCTTCAGCGCCTCTGCGATTGTCACCTCATCGTGATCCAAGCGATCATGAAGCACCGCGGGCACGAATTTCCCCCGCCGTTTCCCGCTGAAGAAATTCGTGGCATCCTTACGAGTCGGATAACGTCCCGTCTGAATCCCAAAGCGCGTCGGCGAGCACACCGGATTTGCCGCGTAACCGTCGGTGAACTTCATCCCCTCTTTCGCCAGCCGATCAATGTTCGGCGTCTCGTAAAACGACTTCGGATTATATGCCCCAATATCCATGTAGCCCAAGTCATCGACCAGAATCATCAGGTAAGATTTTCCATACGAAAGGGACATTCCCGCAAGAATCAAAAAGAGCGCACATTTCATGAAGTTTCTTACCATTTGGGTGTAGTTCTCCTTTCAACAGGAAGTCGAAGATCACTCCGGCACGGCAAAAAAAACCGGAAGCCACTAGATGACTTCCGGTAGTAAAATTCAATCAAACTCGCCATTAGGAACGGCGGCGGCGCATGAGGCCCACTGCTCCAAGAAGAACGAGGAAGGAAGAGGAAGGCTCAGGAATGACGGTCAGCGAAAAATCGTTTCCATCACCACCTGTGTAACTAGCGATTAAGTTAAAGCCAGAACTCGTAGCTGCCGTGTCCCCCTCCGCGAGACCAGCAAAAGTTCCAGTAAGCCCATCACCCCCATCATTATTGATCAGGATATACTCGTCACCATACGTGAGTGGACCAGAAATGCTCAAATTTAAATTGGCACCCGATACATCCACTGTGCCAATGACATTAATTTGGTCGAAGAGGGCCCCATTCACCTCAGCATCATAATTAGCAAGTGCTTGCAGCGAGATACTTCCGGTGGAGATGGTTCCGGGGCTTTGCCCAGGAGCGATGGTGCCACCTGGCTCAATGGTGGTAATTCCAAGGGTTCCAACTCCACTGATAGTCGCTCCATTTCGGACAAACATCGCCGTTGTTGTCATGTTGCCATTGGCTTGAAGATTGCCGCTA
This sequence comes from Akkermansiaceae bacterium, assembly GCA_039768255.1. GTDB lineage: Bacteria > Verrucomicrobiota > Verrucomicrobiia > Verrucomicrobiales > Akkermansiaceae > SW10. The sequence goes on from JBDNAW010000089.1 coordinate 33,562, forward strand.
TCGACTACGGTAGAACCAGTATAGCTGATCGTGCTTGCAGAGGCGATGATCTGCGTTCCGCTTCCTGCAAATTCAATGGTCCCAGCACCACTAATGGTTCCAGCGTAGTTGCCACTTCCAAGGGACCCTACCTTGAGCCTTGAGGTCGCTCCAGTGAGAACGATATCTCCAGAGAAGGTGTTGGCCGTGTTACTCAATACGTTGACTCCCGAGTCGGGCTCAATCGTCAGCTGACCTGAGCCTGAAACGACCCCCGTGATAATCAGATCACGGTTCCAGCCTGCCTTGAGACGACCTCCATTAGGTGACACCGTAAGATTATTATTAAATGTAGCTTCCTGTTCAAAATTCTGCAGTTGCCCACGGGTGCCGTCGGCATCATTCAAAAGAATATCACCTGTGCCTAAGCCACCTGATCGAGCATTCACGAACCCTTGAATCTCGGTGCCACCGCTGTATGAGTTATTTCCGGTGATGCGGAGTGAACCGCTGTCATTTCTCACAGTTAAGAGACCGTTTCCCGAGACATCTCCAGTAAAGGTGATCGCCCTTCCCCAGCCGACTTCGACCTGACCTCCGCTTGAATCAATGGCGATGTTGTTAGAAAAAGTCAGGCTGTTATCGTTGTTTTTGATAGCGGCTCCATTTTGCAGGGTAATCGTGCCGGTTCCATAGGCGTTGGCATTCGCGGTGCGAAACTTCACATTATCGAGGGTGACGCCACCCGAGTGGCCGGACCCGTCAGCAGTTATCGTTTTGTCTTGGGCGGTGCTTGAACCCACAATCGTCAACGCGCCAGTGCCAGTGAATGTGCCACTCATATTTCCGTTGAAGTTCAAGGTGCCTCCCCCAGCATTGACGACGACATCATTTGCCCAGTTGTAGCCCGTGTTATTATCCTCTACGGTGCCGTTATCTAAGGTGACGGTTCCAGAACCAAGGCCCGTGCTTCCTTTGATGACCGCTCTGGCACCACCAGTCACCGTTGTCCCACCTGTTCTGGTGCTAGCCGCTACGTCGAAGTAGGCAATATTACCGCCCGTAATCGTCACATTACCTGATCCGGAATGCGTACTTGTATCGCGAAATGAAAGGCGCCTGTTCGAAAGTGTGATGGTCGTGTCCCCTGCAAAAACGACATCGGTGTATATATCACCATTGCCACCGCCAGTGACATCAATCCCGCCGCCTCCAAGCGTCAGCGTATTATCGTCACCGGGGTCAGTTAATTGAGCGCCACCGGTGAAATCAAGGCCATTTACGGAACGGTCTGTATCCAGTTCAATCCCCCCGCTCCACTGAGCAATATCAGTGGTGGTGTCGTTGGCAGGAGCAATGCCACCGATCCAGTTACTTGCATCGGTCCAGCTCGTGCCGTTGCCACCGCCGTTCCAAGTGATCGTGTCGGCTGAAAGCGATGCAATCAGACTGCTCAGCGTGAAGGCAGTGAGAAGATAAGGGGGGCGTGCTGAATTAAGTTTCATAGGAAGAAGTTGAAAAGGTTGATTCTACGATGAGCAAAGAGCGTAATTCTTTCCCCAGAGATTTTGAGAAAACAGATTATCGTTTTGAGATGATACGCCAAGGACTTTATTCCCAATTCATATTTCCCCTGCGATTTCCTGCGACCGCTAGCATTTGGGCAGGAATTCTAAATAGTCAAGAGGGTCGAGACGCTGAGCAGGGCGCTGGTGTAGGAGATGGATCAATCTCTCCAAATTTTTAAATAAATCTCACAAAAACTCCTCTGAAGTGATGAGACCTCCACGCTCTCACCAAACAAATGGGTTACTTCTCGGTGCTATCCGTCGCTTGAACCGCTACTTTTTGATAGCTCGCTAAAATTTCTGCCGCTTTCTTCATGCCTTTTTCATCGAGATAACTGGCCACCTCTTTCTGGTAACCTTCCGCCTCAGGGTCTCCACGTTCAGCACCTAAAGAAAAGAGAGCCCAGGCACGCGGAAGGTCGGGCTTTGTTCCCCGTCCCTCGGCATGCATCACCCCCAATGCCGTTGTCGCTTGCGGGTGCCCAGAGTTTGCCGCCAAGGTGAAAAGACGCCCCGCTTGATCGAAGTTCTGCGAAACTCCAAGGCCTTTTTGATAAAGTACGGCGAGATTGTAAGCTCCTGCTGGATACTTCCCCTCTGCGGAACGACGAAACCAACCCGAGGCCGCCGCAAGATCTCGAACGCCTAGGCGACCCGATAAATACAAAAGGCCCACTTCATTCTGAACATCGACCAAGCCCGCCTCCGCCGCTGCGACTAAGTGCCCGTAGCCCTCGATTATCTGAAGTCCTTCTCCCGTGAGCAGAATCCTTGCCGCCTGCACATGACCAATGACCTGCCCCGCTGCTCCCGCCTTTTTAAACCAAGCCAAGGCTTTAAGCGCATCTTTTTCCTGCTCCGCTCGACCTTCGACGATGAAAGTGGCCACCTTGAGCATGCATTCACTTTGCCCACCCTCGGCTCCTTTGAGATAGTTTTGAAACGCCTCCGCGTCATTCTTTGAAACTTTCTCAGCGTAGTCACCGAGGATTAAATAAGCATCCATCTGATTGGCCGTAATCGCCTTATCCAATAAATCCCGTGCCTTCTTTTCATCACGCAGCTTCTCTTCCCCATTTAGAAGCCGCGAACCCGCGATCACCATCGCAGGACCATTTCCAAACTGAGCCGCTTTGAGATAGTTCTGAAGTGCCGCGGCCGGATCACGCTTCTCGGGAAAGCCAAACGTGCCATCAAATAGTTGCGCGAGCGCAAAAAGCGCGGCGACATTCCCTTGGGACGCTGACCTCTCCCACCAAGCGCGTCCTTTTTCGAAATCAGCACCGTCTCCGAAGAGGCCTCTCAAAGCCCCCTCACCCAAAAGTCGGGCCGCCTCCCCTTGGTCGTTCTCGACCATGCTCTCGAGAATCTTTCGCGCCTCTTTCTGTTGATTTTTTTCTCCTGTCTTTCCGAGTAGGCGAGCGAGTCGATACGCGGCCTCCTTGCTCCCTGCCTCACGCCCTTTCTGATAACTTTGCACCGCTAGGTCAAAAGACTGAGCCACCCCTCTGCCCGATTCATAAGCAAGGCCCATCACCAGCAAGCCGGTGGCATTTCCCTCTTCGGCCAGCACCTTCGCTCTCAGCGTGGCTGCAAGATAACGCCTATTATTAAAGTCTTTTACCGCGAGTTGAGCAGAATCCCCTTCCGCGACCTCTTCGACTTTTTGCTCCGAAGATTCAGGAATCAGCTTTCCCACCTCTACCTGAGTAATCGCCGAAAAAGCAACACATGGAAAAAATGAGCTGGCGAGGAGAAGGAGAGACATCTTCATAGTTTTCCTGAGGTATAAGCCGGGCCAGCAAGCATTCAAGGAGAAGAAACAGGACCTTTTCTGACATTCCGTTTTCATCAATGCGGTTGAGTAGGTGGAAATCAGAACTGACGATGACTCAACTCATCACTTCCTCAGCCGCAAAAGAGTTAAAAGTGAGATGGTTATGACGATCCCGCACGGTCGATCACCGCTATCAATGTCGATATTTCTGAAGCAGATATTCAAGCAAGCTTATAGTGCCCTTCCCACTCCTTACGAGCAGGTGGATTGAGGAGAGCATTCGCGGTGTCATTGTTCACGAACTGTTTTTTCTTCGGATCAAAGGTGAGGTCGGCGTTGAGATACTGGGCGATCGTTCCGAGGGCAAAAACCTGCGTCAGAGGTCCGCCAATACGGAACGGTGAATGGGTTGTACCGTCACCTCGACAAGCCGCGATAAAGGACGCAAAATGATCAAGCTTTGAATTCGGCACCTCTTTGAGCCGCGTCTCATATTTTTTTTGATCATTCTGCGAGACAAGGCTTGGGGCGGCACCATGATGAGCACGGAGGATGGCGGTAGAAGAATCCGGTCCTTGCAGCAATGTTCCGCCTCCTGCAAGCTTCGGAGCCTTTTGCCCTTCACTCAGAAGGCGCGTAGGAATCTCAGGTTGGCAGCCATCACCATCTTTCCAAGTCATGTTGAGCGCGGGACGCTTTTCACCACGGGCAGGGAAATGCATCGAGAGCTGGGTCGCGAGTGGGAAGAGCGTCTTGTTATAATCCGCAAGCTCTTGGACTTTGATTTCAGTCGGGAGCCCCATCTCTAATTTGTCGTGAAGATAGTCGAGAATGTGCGCGCCCCAATCGCCGAGCATGCCCATGCCATACTCGTGGAAGCCACGCCAGTTGAAGGGATGATAAAGCGAGTTGAATGGGAGCATCTTCCGAGGCCCACACCAGAGATCCCAGTTTTTTAATGACGATGGAATGGGGTCTTTCGAGAGCGGAAGCTTACCCGCTCGATCTTTCCTTTTCATGAACCAAAGACCTGCGGTTTTCCACGCGGCGAGTTCTGTGAGATTGTCACAGAGGCCAAGCTCGACCATCTTTGAGAACTGGTCGATCCCGTGACCGGTGTGACCTTGGTTGCCCATTTGCGTCACTACCCCAAACTTCTTTTCCGCACGGATAAGAATTTCTGATTCTTCAAAAGTGCGTGTCAGAGGTTTCTCGACATAGACGTGCTTACCGAGCGACATCGCTTGGACCGCCGCCGTGAAGTGCGTGTGATCAGGTGAACAAATCGAAACGGCATCGATGTCCTTACTCATTGAATCAAACATCTCACGGAAGTCGTGGAAGCGTTTCGCAATTGGGTAAGCTTTGAGAATTTTTCCCATGTTCTTCGGGAGCTCGAAGTCGACATCACACAGGGCGACCGGAGTCGCTTGTCCTCCCCGGCACAAACTCGGGATCACGCCACTCGCTCGACCCCCAACCCCAACACACGCGAGGTTGATCCGCTGGCTTGGGGGGAGCTTCGGATTACTCTGGGCACGCGCCGATGTCAGGTATGCGGGGATAAAGGTGAAGCCAAGAGCGGAAGACTTCTTGAAAAAATCACGGCGCGTCGAGTTACTGGAAGATTTCATGTGCGAAGTTCTGATACGCGCCTCATGTCGTAAATTATTCAGTATGCAAATTTACCTCCTTTGATTCTTCCTCCGGACATGAGGACTCTGCGGGATGAATCACCGTTGGGGCGAAGCCATCCCTACCGCCCTCATGAAACCCCTTTCATCTTCTTAGCAAGGGC
>JBDNAW010000090.1:0-13217 GCA_039768255.1 Akkermansiaceae bacterium
GAGCTCACGAGCTCACGAGCTCATCACGACCGCATTTGCGGCTGCGTAGTGCTCGGCATGCGTGAGGCTGACCATCACCTGAGTGACGTCACGCTTCTTGGCGAATTCTTTGGCCGAGCCCGTTAGCTTCACTTCAGGCTCACCGCTTTCGCGACGCGTGATTTCCATATCCAGCCATGCAATTTCTTTCCCGATTCCAGTTCCAAAGGCCTTCGATATTGCCTCCTTCGCTGCGAATCTAGCTGCGTAGTGAATCTCAGGATTCTTCTGTCGCTCACAATATTCGCGCTCATCATCGGTGAAAATACGATCGAGAAAACGTTCCCCGAATTCATCAAGGGATGAGCGGATGCGGCTCACTTCCACCACATCAATCCCGATTCCAATCAGCTTCACGCCTGACCTCCCGGGTAAGCACCCATCAGCTCTTTCATTTCAATCACCGCCAGTCGCAAACCGACTGTTAAAGCGCGAGCGATGATGCTGTGTCCAATGTTCAGCTCCACTAGATGAGGAACTTCAAAAATCTCGTCGATGTTCTGAGGATGAATTCCATGGCCGGCGTTTACTTGCAGACCAAGCTCATGAGCAAGCACTGCACCACGCTTTAGACGCTCAAGCTCAACGCCGTGCGCCTCGCCTTCAGTGAGCGCAAATGCCCCGGTATGCAGCTCGATCATTTCAGCCCCAAGATTGGCAGACGCTCTGATCTGCTCTGGATCAGGATCAATGAAGAGGCTCACCTTGATGCCCTCCGCTTGAATCCGGGTGATGTTCTCATGAAGTGCATCAAGATTCCCAAGAACATCGAGTCCACCTTCAGTGGTCACCTCTTCCCGCTTCTCGGGAACGATACACACAAAGTCCGGCTTCAGTTCACAGGCAAAGGCCACCATCTCGGCGGTATTTGCCATTTCAAGATTCAATGGAAGGTCAATCTCCTTACGCACATTCCAAGCATCCTCCGGCTGCATGTGCCGCTTATCTTCGCGGACATGAATGGTGATCGAATCAGCCCCCGCTTCCTTCGCCTCGCGCGCTGCTTCCAGCACACAAGGTTCAACAATTGGGGCATCTGGATTCAGCGCGTAGCGCGCCTGCCGAAGAGTGGCGACGTGGTCGATATTAACTCCGAGGAGTAAGCTCATGCCGACATCTTAGTGCTTAAAGTGACGATGGCCAGTGAAGACCATAGCCAATCCGGCTTCGTCCGCCGCCGCGATGACTTCTTCATCACGAATCGAACCACCCGGCTGGATGCACGCCGTGGCTCCCGCTTGGATTGCAGCATCGAGACCATCAGCAAATGGAAAAAGACCATCAGAAGCGAGCACGCTCCCCTTGAGCGAAAGTCCCGCTTCCCCCGCCTTCCAAACCGCGATCCGAGAAGAATCGACCCGGCTCATTTGACCAGCTCCGATTCCCAAGGTGCGGTCAGTTGAGCTGAAAACAATAGCATTAGATTTCACGTGACGCACCACGCGCCATGCAAAACGCATCGCCATAAGCTCCTGCTCTGTCGGTGGACGCTTAGTGACGACCTTGGCCTCAAGGTCATCCAGCCCCTTCACTTCATGATCTTTATCCATGACCATGAGACCACCAGGTGAAGAACGCACGATTGGCGCGCGACGATAATTTTCGTAGCCCGGCTCAATTTTCATGAGCCGAAGGTTTTTCTTCTTTTGAAGGATAGCGCGTGCTTCCGGAGTGTATTCCGGAGCAATGATAACATCGGTGAAGATGCCGGAAATAATTTTAGCCAAACCTTCATCGAGTGGCTGATTGGTAACGATCACTCCACCAAAGGGAGCCTGACGATCTGTCTCAAAAGCCTTTTCCCAAGCAATGCGGAGGTCTTCATCTTGGCCGACGCCGCAAGGGTTGGTGTGTTTGAGTATCGCTACGGTCGGGCGGCGGTAATCGAGAATGAGATCGGCCGCAGCTTCTACGTCGATGACGTTGGTGTAGCTAAGTTCCTTCCCTTGAAGCTGTGTAAAGCACTCGCTGAATGCTCCGTAAAGACGAGCCTTCTGATGTGGATTGTCTCCGTAACGAAGATCTCGATCAAGACAGAGATTGGTCGAAAAACATCCGGCGGTTCCTTGGTCACACTTGCCGAGGAAATTTGAAATAGCGGTGTCATAAGTCGAAGTGCGTTGAAAAACTTTCACCGCAAGCTCTTCTCGAAGACGCAGCGTGGTATCGCCCTCGTGCTCCTTCATTTCTTCTAAAACACGCGTGTAATCTGCGGGATCTGACACAACGGTCACCGCCGAGTAATTCTTCGAAGCACTGCGAAGCATAGACGGGCCGCCGATATCAATTTTTTCAATCGCTTCCGCGAGAGTGACACCTTCTTGAGCGACGGTTTCCTCAAAAGGATAAAGATTCACCACTACGAGATCGATTTTCGGGATGTCATGCTTCCGCGCTTGAGCGAGGTGATCGTCGGAATCGCGACGTTGAAGAAGCCCGCCGTGAACTTTCGGGTGAAGAGTCTTCACGCGACCCTCGAAAAGCTCCGGAGCTCCGGTGTATTCCGCGACATCAATGACCGGGAGGCCCGCCTCGCGGAGCGCCGAAGCGGTTCCACCTGTAGAAAGGAGTTCCACCCCGTGGTCCTCGTGCAGAGATTTAGCAAAATCAACCAATCCGGATTTATCGGATACCGAGAGTAGAGCGCGAGCAATCGCCATAATGAAGTGTGAGTTGTGTGCCGACGATTCGGCACCCCTTTGGGCTAATCGACCAGCGCCACGGGAGCAAGTGGAATTTGGAGGAGGATCTTCACATTCGCTCCGAAACCATCAAATACCGAACCGTCTGCACTGGGGACTCGGGTGTGTGGAAGGCCGCGTCTTGGGCCCATGTTTAAGCTCTTAGGTCCACCGCTGTCGCTTCAATCTCCGCTGGATGCGAAATCGATCTCTTTGAGAGTAACTCACTTTTGAATCAGCGCTGCGAGCCGACCTAGGCGGTTTCACCAAACAAATCACCATTCACTCATCACCTAAAAAGCGCGTTTCAACCCGAAGAAATTTACGCACACAACTCCGCCACCGCTTCTTCTATCGTTTCATACTTAAACTGATACCCAGTCTGATTCAAAACCTCCGGAACCACACGCACACTCGCAAGGAGGCCTTCTTGTGCAAAATCGCCTAGAGCAAGTTTCAAGGCAAAGGCAGGAGCAGTGAATATAGTAGGGCGATTCAGGGCTTTCCCGAGTGTTTTTGTGAACTCGGAGTTGGTGCAGCTTTCCGGAGCGACAAGGTTTACCGGGCCTTCGATTTCGTGATCGAGGCAATGAAGAATTGAACCGATTTCGTCGGCAAGGTGAATCCATGGCATCCATTGGGTTCCGGGACCGAGTTTTCCGCCGAGGCCGAGTTTGAATGGAGGAGCCATTTTTTTCCACGCTCGACCATCCTTACCGAGCACGACTCCAGTTCTCAGAAGGCAAACTTTGGCTTGAGCCCGATCGCTTGCTTTTTCCCACTGGCGAGTGAGTTCGGCGAGGTAGCCTTCCCCGACAGATGCCGTTTCAGGCAGGAGTTCATCGCCGCGATCTCCATAAAGGCCAATGGCTGATGCGTTAAGAAGCAGGGGCACCTTATCATGATTGATCGAACGCACGAGCTCCTCAGTGAGGGTGACGCGGCTTTTGTAAAAGGCTTCCTTTTTTAAATCTGTCCAACGCTGATCAATCGCTTCGCCAGCAAGATTAACGACCGCATCGATCCCGCTGAGATCAACTCTCCCTACTCCGTTCCAGACACGCCACTCGTGATCGTTATTCGGGTTTTCACGACGCGAGAAGCCAATGACATCATCACCCCTCGCCCTGATTCCCTCAACCAAATGCTGTCCAATCCAACCCGTAGCCCCGATGATTCCGATTTTTTTTGCCATAAGCTTCGGGAGAGTAAACCAGTTCGGAGACTTTGCCAGTGTGAGGAATGGGAACTGAGGTAAATCCTATCGACAGTCTTTTCCCGTATCTTTAATTTCCGAGCAGTTCCATGCGGTTTGTTCTAATTTTTCTACTGGCAAGTTTAGAGGTGAATTTTGCTCAAGACCCACTGCCAGTGGAGCCCCGTTCTCTACCTCCAGCTGAACGCGGCTTCACCGTGCCTGCTAATACGAATTCTGAAAATAATGGGAACTTTCTCGAGAGCGCACAACCAGCATTAGAAATCCCCAGCACCATTAAGCTGAAGGACGTGAAATGGCGATTCGATTATATCAACGACAAAGCAACCCTTTTCATCACGGAAGGGGTTCGAATTGAAACTGACACCGGGATCACCGCGATTGCGGACCGCATGCAATATGATGTTGAAAGCCAGTCCGGAGTCCTCACCGGAAATGTTAGCATTTACCAAGACGGGCTCGTCTACCGAGGGAGCTCTGCCGTTTACAATCACAAGACAGGACAGATCAACACGAAGAAGCTCCGGGCCGGACTCGCCCCCCTTTTGCTCGAAGCAGGGCATTTTCAATCTCGCACCATTCATGGTCAGCGTGTCTTTGTCGGACAAGATGCGGGGATTACTAGTCACGATGTTGAAGTTCCGCATTGGTGGCTCCGTGCTAAGCAAACGACGATTTTCCCAGGCGAGCGTGTCATCTTTGAAGACTTAAAGCTCTACGCTGGAGACACTCCTATTTTCTGGCTTCCTTACCTTTCTCAACCACTGGATGCTGAGCTCGGCTATCATTTCGTGCCTGGAGGCCGCTCAAACCTCGGGCTCTTCGTCAAAAACCGCTACGGTATGATGCTCGGCGGAGAACGTGACCCTATCACTGGAGCAAATGATTCTGCTTGGATTCTCGCTCATTATCATGCCGATGTTTACACCCGCCGGGGTCTTGGCCTTGGGCTCAGCCTCTTCGATACTCGGGTCGAAAAAGATGATCAGTACGGCTGGCTCAAATTTTATTACATCAATGATCTTGACCCACAAGCGAGCCGAAATGGCGTCCCGCGTTCTCCGGTGAATGAAGATCGTCACCGGATCGAACTCGCGCACCGTCTAAAGGCTTGGGAAACTGTAAATGCGAGCTACTCCGTGGGTGCCAACCTGACTTGGCTTAGTGATGATTTCTACCTCGAGGATTTCGACCCGAGCTTGTTCAACGTCAACCCGAATCCGGACAACACTCTTTTTCTCAATCGTCGCACCACTCACAGCTTTGCTCAGCTCAATGCTCGCGTGCAGATAAATTCCTTTTATCAAACCGATACTCGTCTTCCGGAGTTGAGTTACGATTGGATTCGACAACCGCTCTTGGACACTGGATTCCTCTACGAAAGCCAAACTTCAGCAGGCATCTACCGCGAATATCTCGGGGATTTCAGAGCTGAAGAACTCCGAGCTGAAGCTGAACTTCTTCCCGTAACTGATCCTCGTCGGGCGGATATTGCAAACTTGCTCGATCCAGCAGGCTTCACGCGTTTCCACACCTACCATGAAGTCTCCCGTCCTTTTAAAGTGGGCCACCTCAATGTCATTTCAAAACTTGGTGCTGGTTACACCAATTACAGCTCGGTCGAAGGGCCTCACCAATCGATGAGCCGCACGCACCTCTCCGCTGGCCTGGATGCCTCAATGAAGTTCACCAAGGCCTACCCAGATTGGATTGATGAAAAATGGGGGCTTAATGGAGTCCTTCATATCGTTGAACCTTACATCCATCTCTCCGCGCTTTCTACCGATTCATTGGAATCGTCATTTGATCGGATTGACCGCTTGACCGCCACCACACGCCCACGCCCGCTCGGAGTAGGTCGCTTCACTGCTATCGATGATCTCAACAGCTGGACGGTAATGCGCCTTGGAATGCGTAATCGTCTCGTCACTCATCGTAATGGGGGCGCCCACGATTGGCTCACCGCAGACACATATTTCGATAGCTTTTTTGAAGATCCTGAATTCGACCGTAGCTTCTCGAATCTCTACAACGAGATACGATTCCACCCGCTTCCTTGGCTTGATCTTGAAGTCGACTTTCAAATTCCTCTTTTCAACGATTCCAACTTCACTGAAGTCGCAACCGCAACAACCTTTATGCCAAATGAAAACGTGGAGTTTTCTATTCGCCACCGCTTCCTCAATGACCACCCAATTCTTCGTGACTCGAACCGTCTTGAACTCGATTTCTACGCTCACCTTAATGAATACTGGGGGATTGGCACCCGACACCGCTGGGAGATCGCTGACGGCACCATGGAGCTTCAAAATTACAATCTCTACTACGACTTCGACTCTTGGGTAGGCTCCATCGGATTTTTCATCCGTGATAACCGGATCGAAAACGAATACGGCCTCATGCTAAGCTTTGGACTGAAGGAATTCCCAAACCTCAACTTGCCAATTCGCATGGGGGCGGATTAGTTGGGGGCATGGAAAACATCTCTCCAAGATCACTTCTAGATTCACTCAACTGGCGCTACGCGACTAAGGTCTTTGATTCTGATAAAAAGATCCCCGCAGATCATCTCGCCGCTCTTGAAGGCTCACTTGTTCTCAGCCCATCCTCCTTCGGGCTACAGCCTTGGCGTTTCGAGGTCATCACGAATGATGAACTCCGCAAAGAACTTCTCCCTCATTCATGGAATCAGGCTCAGGTCACAGATTGTTCACATTTCGTGGTCTTATCTGCACGAGAAAATCTCGGGGAAGAAGAAATCAATGTCTTTCTTCAGCGCACCGCGGAGGTTCGTGGTGTCCCTATCGAAACACTCGATGGCTATGGTCAAATGATGTCCGGCTTTATCGGAAATATGGACGACCAAGGCAGACTCCAATGGGCCAAGTTACAAACTTACATTGCACTCGGCCAACTCATGACGAGTGCGGCAGTGCTCGGGATCGATGCCTGCCCGATGGAAGGAATCGCCCCGAATGAATACGATCGCATCCTTGGATTACCCCAAAAAGGCTACCGCACCACGGTAGCTTGTGCTCTCGGCTATCGTTCAGCCGATGATAAATATGCGGAGCTAGCAAAAGTCCGCTTTGAAAAAGAAGCTTTACTGAGCAGGCGCACCTGAAGACTGACCCGAGATTACGAGATATTGGTCACGAGCCGCCATGAAGAGCGATCCGCATAACTGATTCAAAAGATCGCGCTCTCGGCGAGTTCCTGAGGCAAAAGTTTGCATCGTCAATCCATCATCCTTGAGCTCTACACGGGTGCGCTTACCAAGCTCTTCAATGGCCGCACTCTCATCTGTAACTCCAAATTCCACAACGAGATTATGCTTCTGAACCACAGCCCGAAGAACTTGTTCCATACTCGAAACCTCAGCCCACTTTGCAACAAACTGAGGCCGCTTACTCATTGGCACTTGATCTAATGCAAAAGGAACATGTCGCTCTTCTGGCATTCCCATCTTGTGATTGAAAAAACCTGCTCCAAGAGCTCCAACCAACATAATAAGAACTATCACTCCAATAGCAAACATCCTGCTGTTCATAAATAAGGCATAGCAGCTCCTATTCATGTGACACGAAAAAACTTTAGCTTCTTTAAAGGCCTTGCCCCCCCGTCCTACCGCAGTCAGATTCCCCGCCATGGAATTTCCGCTCACCAGCGCGCACCTTGAGACTCTCAAACCCGGCCTCGATGTCATTCTCGATCCCTCTTCAGGATCTTCTGTCATCAGCGCACAAATCTGGGTCGCAACCGGCTCTATGCACGAGTCCGCTCTTGCTGGGTCAGGAATCTCCCACCTCTTAGAGCATATGGTTTTTAAAGGAACCGATCGCTTCAGCGGCGAAGAACTCTCCCTAGAAGTCCAAGCGGCTGGAGGGCAGTGGAATGCTTATACTACCTACGATCGCACCGTCTATTACATTGATGGCCCTGCTGAATCACTCGACCTCTTCCTTTCAGCTCTCACCGAGATGGTCTTTAGACCAACCTTTCCTGAGGGAGAGTATGAAAAAGAAAAAGATGTCATCCGTCGTGAAATCGCGATGGGATTAGACGATCCTGACTCCGTTGGCCACGAACACAATTTCCGCACCATTTTCTCACGCGATCACCGCCGTCACCCGATCATCGGCCAGCTCGATCTTTTTAACGCGATCACCTACGAGCAAATGGTGACCTACCACCATGCTCGTTATCGCCCTAATAATTGCTTCCTCGTCCTCTCCGGAGAATTCGATCCTACAGAGGCAAAATCAATCATCACCCGTGAGCTCGATAAAGGCCTTCGACCTTTTCGTGAATTCCCAGTCTCTCTTCCGACCGAGCCCACCCGAATTGGTGTCCGTCGGTCAGCTGAAACCTTCGCGATTCCCGCCAGCCACCTCACCATGAGCTGGCAGGTTCCTGACCTTGGTCATCCCGATGTTCCGGCGCTCGAACTCCTCTCCACCATCTTTGGAGGAGGGCGCTCTACCCCCCTTTACCGCGTCATCCGTGAAGATCTAGGCCTCGTTCACAGCATCGGCTCCTACGCCTGGATCACCCCTGATGCCCCCGGCCTTTTTAGCGTTCATGCCGAAGCCGAAACGGACAAGCTCGCAGAGATCGAAGCGCAAGTTCATCAACAACTGAACCAACTCGCACAGCGTGATCTCCAAAAAGAAATCACACGCGCAAAACGCCAACTCGCATCTGCTCAATTCAAAACCCTCACCACCGCTTCCAGCCGAGCCTCTGACCTCGCCTCAAATTGGCATCAAACGCGCAACCTCGATTACACTCGGGATTTCCTCATTCAGCTCGAAAAAGTCACCACCGAAGACCTTCACCACGTCATCACGACTTACCTCAGCCCTGATCGCCTCACCATCACAAGGCTCGACCCCGAAGGCTCAATCGCGGAAGCGCCGGAAACTGACGCCATTTCAAAAGACGCCGTCATTCATGAGCACACCCTTTCCAATGGGCTCCGAATTCTCCTCAATCAAGACAGCCAAGTTCCCGTCATTTATGGAAACCTCGCTCTCCTTGCAGGCTGCCTTTCCGAAACTCCCGAGACTGCCGGTCTCAACGCCCTCCTCTCCTCCCTTCTCTTAAAAGGCACCTCAAATCGCTCTGCAACCGAACTCGCCGAATCACTCGAAGACCTCGGAGCTTCCCTCCGCCCCGGCGCCGGAAATAACACCCTCCTTCTTTCCACCTATTGTCTTCGAGATGATCTTGCACCTGTGATGGAAATCCTCGGCGATATCCTCACCAACTCGACCTTCCCAAAAGAAGCTCTCGAGCGTGAAAAAGCAGCCATCACCAGCCGACTCAAAGAAGCCCTCAACGACCCCGCCTCCCGCGCTTTCCGCGAGATGCGTCACCAACTTTGGAATGGTGAAGGCTACGGAATCCCTTCCTCCGGCAGCCTCGAATCCCTCGCCTCTCTTGATCGCGAATCCATCCTCGCTCATTCTAAAAAATCTTTCAGCGCAGGTAACCTTGTCCTCGCTCTTTTCGGCGATCTCGATCCCGAGAAAATTCTCCCACTCCTCGAAGAAACTCTCGGCCAACTCCCCGCTGGCGAAACCCAACACGCCCCCCCGGAAGTCCCGACCCACTCCGGAGAGCACCATCTCACCCTCGATAAAGAACAAGCCGTCCTCGCCATCGGCTACCCCGGACTTTCTGTCACCGACCCTCGTCGCTTCGCGCTCGAGCTCCTTCACTGCTACTGCAGTGATATGGCTGGCCCGCTTTTCACCAACATTCGTGAAGAACTCGGCCTCGCTTACTACGTCAGTTCCTCGATGTTCCTTGGCATAAACACCGGACTCTTTTCCTTCTACCTCGGCACCGCCCCTGATCAGCTTGATCTTGCGCGCACTACCCTTGAGGGAGAAATCCAAAAACTCATCAAAGACGGCATCCCTTCCGACCGACTCGCCAGCGTTAAAGCAAACGCTCGCGCTGCCAATGCCCTCCAAAACCAATCACCAAAATCACGAGCTAATCTTGCAGCGCTCGATGTCCTTCTCGGCCTTCCTGCCACCCACCACACCGAGCAAGACGCCCGTATGGATGCCGTCACTGGCGAAGATATACAGCAACTCGCCGCCGAGCTCCTCCAAGATAAAAAAGCCACCATCGTGGTCGTCACCCCGTAGCTCCTCCTTAAACCAAACTTCTGTGTTTTCTGTGTATTTCGCAGTTAAAAAATCGACCCCCTTCCCATCCCTCCATACCCTGCACCCATGAGCGACGAAAACTTTGCAGCACCCGACCCCCGCTTTTCAGCCTTTGTCTTTTATCAGACTCAGGCTGGTGTCATGTTCCTCGGCCAAGTTGAGAACCCACAAACCGGCAAAACCGAACCAGACCTCAAAAAAGCGGCCAACGTGATTGATAACCTCGAAATGCTTCGCGAAAAAACCCGAAACAACCTCAACGAGTCCGAGGAAAAACTTCTCAAAGTCGCCCTCGACAAACTCCGGGAAACCTATCTCGCCGTCTCCGAAGCCTAAGCCCATGACCACTTTTAAAATTGCTGATATCGAAGTCGGCTCTGGAACCCCCTTCTTCATCCTAGGTCCCTGCGGACTCGAAAACGAAGACTTCGCCTGGCGTATGGCCCACGCTCTCAAACAAATCACTGAGCGCGTTGGCGTCCCCTTCATCTTTAAAGCCTCCTACGACAAGGCGAACAGGACCTCCGTCGATTCTTACCGCGGCCCCGGAGTCGAGGAAGGCACCCGTATCCTAAGCGAAATCGGTAAAGAACTCGGAGTCCCTGTCACCACCGATATCCACACCCCAGAAGAAGCGGCCATCGCCGGTGAGCGAATCGACTTTCTCCAAATCCCCGCATTCCTCTGCCGCCAGACCGACCTCCTTGAGGCCGCAGCTAAGACCGGCAAGCCCGTGAACGTCAAAAAAGGCCAATTCCTCGCTCCTTGGGACATCGACCCAATCATCGGAAAACTCAAAGCCTTTGGATGCGAGCAATTCGCGATGACCGAGCGTGGAACTACCTTTGGATATAACAATCTCGTTGCAGACATGCGCTCCCTTCCGTGGATGCGCGAAAAAGGCGTTCCGGTCATTTTTGATGCCACCCATTCAGTTCAACGCCCTGGCGGCCTTGGTGGAACAACTGGTGGCGATGGTGTCCTCGCACCCGTTTTAGCGCGTTGCGCAGTCGCTGCAGGGGTCGATGGCGTTTTCATGGAAGTTCATGAAAACCCAGCTCAAGCCCTCTCCGATGGACCAAACCAAATTCCGCTCACCGAGATCGAAGGCGTTCTCAAAAACCTCCTTGCCGTTCATCATGCCGCACACGGGTAAGCCCAAAGCTTTCCCCTTCTGTTCACCCCTCTTTCCTGCATATACTTAGCAAAATGAAAGTCCTCCTCTCTCTGAGCCTCGTTGCTTCGACAATCGTGACGGGACAGACTCGGCAGGATAAGGAAGAAGAAAACGCATTCTCCCGTCTTCCGATCGGAGCGACCCTTACTGATGTCTCCATCCCGCGTTTCGATGAAAAGAAGCGCCGTGCATCCCTCCTCACGGCTGAGATTATGGAGGTCAAAAGCGCGGAAGAACTTCGCGGCGAAAACCTCGTCATCCGCCTGTTTGATAAAGAACAAAAAGTGAGCGGAATTGCCACCGTTACTGCGGCCGATTACCTCGTCGAAAAAGAGCAGCTCATCGCCAATGGTGAGCTTATCATACGCGCAACCAATGGCCGATTCCTCGCTCGCGCCCAAGGAGGAATCCTCAGCATGAATTCCCGCCAAGGAATGCTCGTGGGTCAGTCTGAAATCATGCTCCTCCAGCCTGAGAAAAAGAAAAAAATCACCATGAATCAGATCAAGCCCATTCTTCCTCTGCTGACGAACATTCAACTATTAACTGCGGCAACACCGCCAACTGCAACAATTGAAGAACTAGTCGAATTCGAGCGTCTCACCGCTCCAATGATCGCGCCAATCTTTGAAGCTCCTCAGCTTCTCGAAGCAGCGATGCTTGCAGAGGCTAAGCTTGATCAGAACCTCACCACCTTCACTCAAACGACCGGGCCGAAAAAAATCGCAGAACTTCAAAAAAAGGCACCCAAAGCACATCGCCCTTTTGAAGAACTTTTCAATCCAGCCGAGGGCCAAATTGTTGCCAAGTCCGATCAGGGGTTCTTTTTAGATGGTGTCAACAATGCCGCTAGCTTGTTTGGAAATGTCATCCTCCAAGGCCGAGGGATGACGATGACCTGCACCGAAGGAATGAAGATCCTCTTAGCTGATCCGGAAATCGAAGAAGACCATAAGGGCGATGATAAAGATGGTTCACCCTTCGCTAAACTTAAAGGGATCGGCGAAGTGGCACAGTTTGCCGCGAACGGAAATATCAGCATCAAAGGACGCGATAAAAAAGGGCAGCTCATCGAAGCACGTGGTGATCGCGCCGTGTATGACGCGATCAAGAAAACGATCATCGTTCGTGGAAATGGTGTCGGCTTTCGTCTCGGAGGCTCAGGCTTCCGCACCACTGATGACAATGCTTACGTTCTGATCCGTTTACTAGGTGGTGACAACCTCTCAGTGAGTGGCCAAGGAAACTGGGAACTCGGCATCTCAGATCGATTTAAAAAGAAAAATGAGTGATAATCCCTCTCTCTTGGAAGTCGAAGGACTTCAGAAAAGCTACTCTGGCCGCAAGGTCGTCGATGAAGTTCGCCTTCGTGTTGAGCCAGGCGAAATCGTAGGCCTTCTCGGTCCAAACGGTGCGGGTAAAACAACATCATTCTACATGATTGCTGGACTCGTGCTGCCCGATCATGGCCGCGTCAATTTCGATGGTAAAACCATCACTCGCCTTCCAATGCATCAGCGTGCTCGATTAGGAATGGGGTATCTTCCGCAGGAAGAATCGATTTTCCGAAAACTCAGCGTCGCGGACAACCTGCTCGCCGTGCTCGAAACTCGAAAAAAACTCTCCCGAAAAGATCGTCATGCCAAAGCCGACGAACTACTCGATCGTTTCGGCATCGGTCACGTTCGGAAGTCCATCGCGATGACCCTTTCCGGTGGTGAAAAGCGTCGCCTCTCTCTCGCCCGCTGCCTCTGCACCGAGCCTCGCCTACTCATGCTCGATGAGCCGTTTGTCGGAATCGACCCCATCGCCGTTCAAGAGATTCACAAGATTATCCGCCAGCTTCGTGATGAAGACGGCCTCTCTATCCTCATCACCGATCACCAGGTTCGTGAAACCTTAGAAATTGTTGATCGTGCCTC